>JBKJPD010000636.1:0-5245 GCA_046595345.1 Pseudonocardia sp. | reverse complement strand
GGCGCACGTCCGGGGTGCACGTCGACGCCGGGCACGGCCGCCAGCGCGGCAGCCTGTTCGGCGCGGGCCACGCCCAGCCGTTGCGCGGACCGCTGCGCCTGCGCGACGGCGGCGGGCTCGCTACACGCGATCACGGCCTCCAGCGCGAGGGTCGAGACGGGCCACGGGGGGCGCCCGGCGGACAGGCGCGCCAGCAGCTCGGGCGAGCCCAGTGCGTAGCCCGCTCGCAGGCCCGCGAGCGCCCAGGTCTTGGTCAGGCTGCGGAACACCAGCGGGCCCTGTTGTGCCGCAACGGATTCGGGCTCCCCTGGGATCGCGTCGGCGAACGCCTCGTCGACCAGCACCACCCGTCCGGCCGCGGCGAGCGCCCGGATGTCCGTGGCCGGGTGCAGCACCCCGGTGGGGTTGGTCGGGTTGCCGACGACGACCAGGTCGGCCTCGGCGGGGACGGCACCGGGGTGCAGCCGGTGCCCGTCGGCGGCGCCGGTGAGCACCCGCACGACCGGTACGCCGGCATCGCGCAGCGCGACCTCGGGCTCGGTGAAGCCGGGATGCACCACCGCGGCCAGCCGGGGTCGCAGGGCCGGGAGCAGCGCGAAACCCTCCGCGCTGCCCGCCAGCACCAGCACCTCGTCGGGGCGACGGCCGTGCCGGGCGGCGACGGCCTCCCGGGCACGGGCGTCGTGCGCGGCGCCGGGGTAGCGGCCCAGGTCGTCGAGCGTGCGGGCGAGCCGATCCCGCAACCAGCGCGGCGGTCCGGTGCCCTGGACGTTCACCGCGAAGTCCAGCAGTCCGGGTGCGGCGTCGACGTCACCGTGGTGTCGCAGGGATGGCTCGCGGTGATCCATAGCCAGCACCCTACGGTGAGCACTGTGCATGTCACCTTCGTCTGTACCGGCAACATCTGCCGCTCCCCCATCGCCGAGAAGGTCTTCGCCCACGAGCTGGAACGCGCCGGACTCGCAGACGGCGTACGGGTCACGAGCGCAGGCACGGGCGGCTGGTACGTCGGCGGGCCGGCCGATGAGAAGGCCACCGCACTCCTGAAGGCGCAGGGCTACCCGCACGAGCACACCGCCCGCCAGGTCGACGACGATGTCGTGGCGGCCGACCTGATCGTCGCGCTCGACAACTCCCACCTGAAGGTCCTGCGGCGCCAGGCCCTGGAGCCCGACCGGGTGCGGCTGCTGAGCTCCTTCGATCCGGCCGCCCCGCCCGGCGCCGACGTGGGGGACCCCTACGGCCGCGGTGACGAGGCGTTCATGGACGTCCTGACCGTCGTCCGCGCCGCGGTGCCCGGGCTGCTGGACTGGGTGCGGGCCCAGCACCTGTCCGTCGACGGGCCGACCGAGCGCGGTGACGGGCAGCGATGAGCCCGCGACCGGTGCTCGGTGTCGCCGTGCGGTCCGCCGCGCAGCTCGGCGGTGGCGCGGTGCAGGTGGGCCTTGCCGACGGGCGCACCGTCGTCGTCAAGGCCGGGCAGCCCTCGGTGGTGGCGGCCGAGGTCGCGGGGCTGCGCTGGATCGCGGTGCCGGGTGGGCCGCCGGTTCCCGCGGTGCTGGCCGCCGAGCGTGACCACGTCGTGATGGAGTTCGTCGCGCCCGCCCCGCCCGAGCCGGAGGCGGCCGCGGCGCTGGGCCGCGGGCTGGCCGCCCTGCATGCCGCAGGCGCCCCCGCGTTCGGCGCGGCACCGCCGAACGGGCCGTGCGACGCGTGGATCGGGAAGGCGCCGATGCGCAACGCGCCCGCGGAGAGCTGGGGCGCGTGGTTCGCCGCGGACCGGGTGCTGCCCTACCTGCGGATGGTCTACGACGCGGGTGATCTCCCGGTCGAGGACGCGGCCATCGTCGAGCAGGTCTGCGACCGCGCCGACGAACTGGCCGGCCCGCCCGAGCCGCCCGCCCGGCTGCACGGGGACCTGTGGGCGGGCAACGTGCTGTGGTCGGCCGGCGGGGTATGGCTCGTCGACCCCGCCGCGCACGGCGGGCACCGCGAGACCGATCTCGCCATGCTTGCGCTGTTCGACTGCCCGCACATCGACACGGTGCTCGCCGCCTACGACGAGACAACGCCCCTCGGGGACGGCTGGCGGGGCAGGGTGGCACTGCACCAGCTGTTCCCGCTGCTCGTACACGGGGTGCTGTTCGGCCGGACATACGTCGAGCAGGCCGTCGCGGCCGCCGGGGCGGCACTGCGGGCCGGTTGAGGGCTACCCGGGGGGTCAGCGCCAGTCGTCGAGGAGGTGGACGTCAGCGCGGTCGTAGGCGGGCTCGTTGGGGCGGTGCATCGTGACCCCGGGCATGTCGGTGCGGAAGCCGGCTCCGAGGAGGTGGCGGTACGCGTCGTGGCGGGCCGTGTTGACCCCCAGGGTCAGACGGCCCGCGCCCGCCGCGGCGGCCCAGCCCTGACACGCCGTGAGCAGCGCGTCGAACGTGACCCCTACGGCCGGACCCGGGCGGACGGCGGCGAACTTCACGTATGCGATGCCGGTGCCCGCCTCCGTCCCCGGACCGTTGTGGCACACGGCGAACCCGCTCGGAGCGTCCGGCTCGCCGACGAGCACGACATCGCCGAGGCCCTGGTCCAGCACCGCCGCGATCTCGCCACCGACCTCCAACCCGGGCAGGATCGCCCCGGTCACCGCGGCGCACATGTCGATCAGCGCGGGCCGGGCGTCAGCGGTGAAGGCCGACAGCAGCCAGCCCTGCGGCGGCTCGGTCCCGTGCACGGGCCGCGACATGATCGCGGTGAGGAACCGCGGCCAGAAACCGAACTTCTGGTAGAGCCCGTGGTGCTTAGGACTCTGCGCGAACGTGAACAGGCCCTGGTGGGTCACGCCCCAGCGGTCGAACACGTCCACCGTGGCCTCCACCAACTGCGCCCCGACACCGCCGTCCCACAGCTTCGGGACGACCGACAGCGGGCCGAAGTACCCCACGCCGCCCCAGCGGGTCACCACGTTGGAGCCGACCAGCTCCCCGTCGGCGAAAGCCCCCAGCGCCTCCACGTGGGGCGCCCGGAACCGGGTCCGCACCAGGTCGGTGTCGCCGAACATGTCAGCGCCGAGGAACGCGCCGAACGCTTCACGGAAAACGGTGTCGGCGGCGTCCACCTCGGCGGCGACCAGCGGACGAACGTCGATATCCATGGGCGCAATATGCCCACTGTTCTGCGCCGAACGGCGGTTGGGGTTGCGGAATCAGTCGAACGTGGCCGGGCTGCCGGGTGACCACCCGGCTAACCGATTCCGTGGATCGACCATCCGCGCAGTGGGAAGCCGGCCGCCTCCGCGACGCGGGCCGAGCCGTGGTTGTCGGGCGCGTGCAGGTAGGTGGGCACCGCGCCCTCGTCGAGCACCCGGCGGGCGGCCTGCGCCACCAGCCGCCGGGCCAGTCCACGACCCCGCGCCGCCTCTGTCGTGACGACCGCCAACTCCTGCCCGTGCTCGTCGTGGTGCTTGATCCCGACGCCGGCGAGGTGCTCCCCGGTATCCGGATCGACCACCACCAGCACGTCGTGTCCGAAGGGCCGCAACCACTCCGGCACCGACGGCGCGTCGGCCCTGACCCACTCCCCCGCATCCGGCAGCGCGGTCGGGGCGGTGCTCCAGCGGAAGATCCCGCGGAACCAGCTCCCCGCGAGCCCGGCCACCGCCGGCACCCCGAACCCGTCGTCACCGTTCGCGATCAGCTCCGCGACGGCCGCCGCGACCGCGGGTGGCACCGACAGCACACCGCCCCCGGGCGCCGTGACCCCGATGACCGCGTGCACCGCCCCATCCCAGCCCGGCTGGACACGTCCCGGCGAGCCGACGACGGTGAGTCCGGGCCCCGTCCCGGGCCAACGGCCCAGCCAGGTCTGCAGATGGGCGGTCAGTCGCGCGTCGGTCACGGTAGGTGAGTAGATCACGCGCCCGAATGCGCAATACATCCGCCGATTCGTTCCGATTCGCGGAGACTAGGAGAGGGCGACGAGTTCCGCGAGGGAGTCCTTCAGCGCGGCGGCGAGGACGTCGACGTCGGGCATCGCGTCACGGTCGGCGGTGAGGCCGTAATGCACACCGCCGTCGTAGGCGGTGATCCCGATCGCGACGGCCTGGCCACCCGCCAGCGGCACCACCGGGTACATGTCGAGCATCCGTGCGCCCATCGCGTAGAGCGGTCGGGGTGGCCCGGGCACGTTCGTGACCAGCACGTTGTAGAGCCGGCTGGAGTACTGGCTGGCCAGGCGCGCGCCGAAGCTGTGCACGATCGGCGGCGTGAGCCCGGCCAGCCCGACCAGCGCCGACGCCCCCACCGCCTGCACGCCGCGCTTGTGCACCGCCATCGCCGCACCCACCGCGGAGAGCCGCAGCAGCGGGTCATCCTCGGCGACGGGCAGGTCGACCAGGTAGGCCGAGATGCTGTTGCCACCGGCAGCCCGGCCACGGGCGGCGCGCGCCCGGACGCTGACCGGCACCATCGCCCGCACGGCCGTCCGCGCGGTCAACGGTTCGCCCCGGCTGATCAGCCACCGCCGCAGGCCTCCCGCCACGACGGCGAGGACGACATCGTTGACGGTGCCGCCGTGCGCCTTCCGGACGCACCGGTGATCGGCCGCCGACGTACGCGCCATGCCGTAGCGGCGCTGCTCGCCGGTGGCGGCGTTCAGCGCGGGCACCGGCCGGATCGTGCTCGCCCCGCGGCCCGCGGCGAGCAGCCCCCCAACGGTGCGGCCCACCGTCGCGGCGGTCTCACGCAGGTCCACGGCCGCCCGCCCGGCCGCATCCAGCGCCACCTGCGGACGGCGCAGCGCGGTGGCCGCCGCCGACACGGCCAGCCGCAGCCCGGACGGCTCCGGCGCCGGCCGCCAGTCGTCGGGCGGTGTCTGCCGGGGCTGCGCGGTGAGATCGAGCAGGACCGCGCCGATGTCCATCGACGCCAGCCCGTCGACCATCGCGTGGTGGATCTTGGTGAGCACGGCAAGCCGTCCGTCGGCCAGCCCCTCGATCAGGTGAACCTCCCACAGCGGGCGCGACCGGTCGAGCAACCGGCCGAGCAACCGGCCGACGAGTTCACGCAGCACCTCCTCGCTGCCGGGTGCCGCCAGCGCCAGGTGCCGCACGTGGAACGCCAGGTCGAAGTCCGGGTCGTCGACCCACACCGGCAGCCCGAGCCGCCCGGGCACCTCGCGCACTTTCTGGCGGTACCGCGGCACCAGCCCGAGCCTGCTGCCGATCATCTCGGTGAACGCCGCGACGTCGAAC
>JBKJPD010000606.1:0-5096 GCA_046595345.1 Pseudonocardia sp. | reverse complement strand
CCCGTATGCGTCGGCGTCGGAGTGCGCCACCCGCTTGCCGGTCCCGTCGAAGATCGAGACCTGGGCGACGGCGACGGCAAGCCCCTTGCCGCTGAGCAGGCCACCCGTCAGCGGGATCGGCAGCCGGCAGGCCCTCCTGCCGGCTGCCGCGGACCGGTCTGCTGCCGCCCCGGCGTCGCTTGCTCCAGAACATGTTGCGGGGCCCCTCAAAGTCGATTCCTCGACCGTGGCCGGTCGGAGATGTGCCCAACTTTGACACGCCGCGTGACTGAATTGCGCTCAGACCTCCTATCTGAGGGTCACTGAGTCGTGATAATCCTCACTCTGTGTCGTCGCCGCTAGGCTCCGGTCCGCCCCCTCGCATCAGCCACAGGACGCTGTCCAGCTCGTCGGGCTTGATCAGGACGTCGCGCGCCTTCGACCCCTCCGACGGTCCGACGACCCCGCGCGACTCGAGCAGGTCCATCAGCCGCCCCGCCTTCGCGAAACCCACCCGGAGCTTGCGCTGCAGCATCGACGTCGACCCGAACTGGGAGGTGACGATCAGCTCGGCCGCCTGCAACAGGATGTCGAGGTCGTTCCCGATCTCGGGGTCGACCTCCCTGGCCTCGCCGGCCTTCTGCACGGTGACGCCATCGGTGTAGGTCGGCTCGGCCTGGTCCTTGGTGAACTTGACGACCGCGGCGATCTCGCTGTCGTCGACGAAAGCGCCCTGCATGCGGACGGGCTTGTTCGCTCCCATCGGCAGGTAGAGGGCGTCGCCCATGCCGATCAGCTTCTCCGCGCCCGGCTGGTCGAGGATGACCCGCGAGTCGATCAGCGACGACGTCGCGAACGCCAGCCGGGACGGCACGTTGGTCTTGATCAACCCGGTGACGACGTCGACGGAGGGCCGCTGCGTGGCGAGCACCAGGTGGATACCGGCGGCGCGCGCCTTCTGGGTGATCCGCACGATGGCATCCTCGACGTCGCGGGGCGCGGTCATCATCAGGTCGGCGAGTTCGTCGACGATGCACAGGATGTAGGGATAGGGCCGGTACACCCGCTCGCTGCCCAGCGGCGCCTGAATGTCTCCGGATCTCACCTTCCGGTTGAACTCGTCGATGTGCCGGACCTTGTTGACCTGCATGTCCTGGTAGCGCTGCTCCATCTCCTCCACCAGCCAGGTCAACGCGGACGCCGCCTTCTTCGGCTGGGTGATGATGGGCGTGATCAGGTGCGGGATGCCCTCGTACGGCGTCAGCTCGACCATCTTCGGGTCGATGAGGATCATCCGGACCTCGTCCGGGGTGGCCCTGCTCAGCAGCGACACCAGCATCGAGTTGACGAAGCTCGACTTACCCGAACCTGTGGATCCGGCCACCAGCAGGTGCGGCATCTTCGCCAGGTTCGCGGTGAGGAAGTGGCCCTCGATGTCCTTGCCGAGCCCGACGACGAGCGGGTGCTGCTCCGCGCGGGCGTTGCCACTGCGCAGCACGTCGCCCAGCCGGACCATCTCGCGGTCGGTGTTGGGCACCTCGATGCCGACGGCGGACTTTCCGGGGATCGGCGCCAGGATCCGCACGTTGTCGGTGGCGACGGCATAGGAGATGTTCTTGGTCAGCTGGGTGATCTTCTCGACCTTGACGGCCGGGCCCAACTCGATCTCGTAGCGGGTGACCGTCGGTCCACGGGTGAAGCCGGTGACCTGCGCGTCGACCGCGAACTGGTCGAGCACGCCGGTGATCGATTCGATCATCGCGTCGTTCGCGCCGCTACGGGTCTTGGGCGGCGGGCCGGCGGGCAGCAGGTCACTCGGCGGCAGTAGATACGCCGTGCCGTCCTCGGTCGGGGACACGGTGAGCCGGAGCTGTTCCCCGGGCGGGCCGTCGGGCTCCTCAACGGGCGGGGTTTCCGGGACCGTGGCGGCGGGCCTACGGACGCGTTGCGGGGCGGGAACGGGTGCCGCCTCCGGTGACGCGGGCGCGGGAACGCCGGCCTCGCGGTCCGGGTCGGCCACCGTGGAGGCCTGGCGTCGCCGCGACGGCTGACGCAGCGCGACCGGCGGCGGATCGGGCACCTGGGTGTCGGCCCTGTCCTGGGCGTCGGCCCTGTCCTGGGCGTCGGCACTGTCCTCTTCGACCGGACCGGAGGAGTCCGCACGCTGATCAGCACGGCCCAGGAGCCTTCGCACGCGGGCCCCCACCTCCCGGACGGGCGTCGCGGTCAGGACGAGGAAGGCGTAGCCCGACAGCAGCAGGAGCACCGGCACCGCCACCCACGCCGTCAGGCCGGTGGCGAGCGGGGTGGCCGCGAGGTAACCGAGCGCTCCGCCGCCGTCGGACCAGCGCGCGGGCTCGTCCGGGCGGCCCGCGCCCAGGTGCACCAGGCCCAGCGTCCCCAGGGTGAGCAGGAGCGTGCCGACGGCCACTCGCGGGCGCGACTCCGGACGGGCCTGGGTGGCCATCAGCACGACTCCGGTGACGGCCAGCACGACCGGGAGCACCCCGGCCCCGAGCCCGAGGACGAACGCGACCCCGGTGGACAGTCCGCGGCCCACCGGCCCGCCCGCGCCCCACCAGATACCCGCCGCGCCCACGACCGCGATCACGAGCAGTGCCACACCCAGACCGTCGCGGCGGTGGGCGGGATCGAGTTCGCGGGTTCGCCCGACGGCCCGTCCGGCGCCCCGGCCGAGCTTCGCGATCCCGCGGCCGACACCGTCGATGCCACGGTCGATGAGGTCCGGGCCGCGTTTCGGTGGGGGCTTGCGCGCGGCGGGTCGCCGCGGCGAACCCGCCGCGGGCTTGCGCGCGGCGGGTTTGCGGCCACCCGATCCACGGGGTTGCGCCGCGGCACCGCCGGTCCCGGTCGTCGTCCGTCCTGCCATGCGCCCACGGTATCCGGGACGGCCTCCCGGTCCGGTCAGCGACGCACCCACGCGGCACACAGCGTGGGCGGGCACCACGTCAGCCGTACCGTCGCAACACCACCCACGTGGTGGTGCGGACCGTTTCGCGCCAGCCCGAGACCCGGTCCAGCACGGCGTCGAGCTCCCTGGCGTCCGACGCCGACACTCCGGCGATCAGGTCGTACTCCCCGGTGACGGTCTCGATCTCGGTGACACCGTGCAGGGCGCCGAGCCGCCGTACGTATCCGGCGATGTCCGGGGTCCGGATGACGATCCCCACCCGCGCACGGTGTGCGGCGGCGACACCGGGCAGTGTCACCTCGGCGTGGTAGCCGCGGATCACCCCATCGCGTTCCAGGCGTTGGACGCGGGCGAGGACGGCCGTGCGGGACAGGCCCACCCTGCGCCCGAGATCGGCCATCGACGCGCGCGCGTCGGCGACCAGGAGTGCGACCAGAGCCCGGTCCAGTGAGTCGAGCTGACGATCCGTCGGTGACACAGCTCACATCGTGGCACTTCGTCGCGTAGGTTCGACGGTCGGCGCGCTGTGTAACCGAATTCCCGTCCCGACACTGGTGACATGAGCGACATAGCCCCGGATCGCGTCCACGAATCCCTGCGCCGCCACCTACTCACGGACGGTTTTGAGCTCGTGCTGGACATCCGCGCCAGCCAGGGCTCGTGGCTGGTCGACGCCCGCAACGGGGAGCGCCATCTGGACTTGTTCAGCTTCTTCGCCTCGGCGCCGCTCGGCATGAACCATCCCGCGCTGGTCGACGACCCGTCGTTCCGGGCGGAGCTCTCCGAAGTGGCGCTGAACAAGCCGGCGAACTCCGACATCTACACGACGCACCTGGCCGAGTTCGTCGAGACGTTCTCCCGCGTGCTGGGCGATCCGGCGCTGCCGCACCTGTTCTTCGTCGAGGGCGGGGCGCTGGCGGTGGAGAACGCGCTCAAGACCGCGTTCGACTGGAAACGCCGCCACAACGCCGCGCACGGGCGCCCCGCCGAGCTCGGCACGAAGGTGCTGCACCTGCGCAAGGCTTTCCACGGCCGCAGCGGCTACACGCTCTCGCTCACCAACACCGACCCGGTGAAGACGGCACTGTTCCCGATGTTCGACTGGCCGCGCATCGACGTCCCGGCGATCCATTTCCCGATGGACGTCTCGGTGGTGGAGGCTGCCGAGAGCGCCGCTCTCGCCCAGGCCCGTGCCGCGTTCGCCGCGCACCCCCACGACATCGCCTGCTTCATCGCCGAACCGATCCAGGGCGAGGGCGGCGACAATCACCTTCGCCCGGAGTTCCTGCAGGCCGTGCAGGCGCTGTGCCGCGAGCACGACGCGCTGTTCGTCCTCGACGAGGTGCAGACCGGCTGCGGTATGACCGGTTCCGCATGGGCCTACCAGCAGCTCGGCGTGGCGCCCGACATCGTCGCGTTCGGCAAGAAGCTGCAGGTCTGCGGGATCATGGCGGGCGGGCGGGTCGACGAGGTTCCCGACAACGTGTTCCGGGTGTCCTCACGGCTCAACTCCACCTGGGGCGGCAACCTCACCGACATGGTGCGCTCGCGGCGCTATCTCGAAGTGATCTCCTGCGAGGGCCTGATCGAGCGGGCCGCGGTGCTGGGCAAGCGCCTGCTCGACGACCTCGCCGCCGTACCGGGCATCGACAACGTCCGCGGCCGCGGCCTGTTCGTCGCCTTCGACCTGCCGACACCCGGCGCCCGCGACGCGGCCCTGCAGCGGCTACACCGCGACCATGTGCTCATCCTCGGCAACGGGGAGCGCTCGATCCGCCTGCGCCCCGCCCTGACGATCGGCGAGGACGAGCTGGTCCTCGCCGTCGCCGCGATCGCGAGATCGGTATCGACATGACCGACCCGGTGGCACTGGTCGAGCGTTCGACGACGACCGCGGGGTGCTACGTCGGGGGGGTTTGGCTGGTCGATTCTCCGGGGGGACACCTCGATTCTGTGGACCCGGCCACCGGTCATATCGTGGCCCGCGCCCTCCTCGGGGATGCCGCCACGTTCGTCGAGGCCTGCGTCATGGCCCGGCACGCGCAGCGCGGCTGGGCGGCCACCCCGGCTCCGGTGCGCGGGCGGGTGGTCGAGCGGATCGGGCGGATCGTCGAGGACAACGCCGACGCCCTGGCCCGGCTGATCACTCGCGAGATCGGCAAGCCGCTGGCCGAGGCCCGCGGCG
>JBKJPD010000494.1:0-7402 GCA_046595345.1 Pseudonocardia sp. | reverse complement strand
CGCCGCGGGCGTCGAAGAGCCCGAGGACCGGCGCGGGCGGCAGAACCTGGCGCTGCTCACCGAGTGGTCCGGGCAGGAGCCGACCGGCCGGCCCCGGCGGGTGCACCTGCGCTTCCTGCGCAGCCCGGTCCGGCTGATCGGCGCGAACGGCCGCGTGTCGGGCGTGGTCGTGCAGCGCAACCGGATCGACGGCGAGCGGGTCGTCGGCACCGGTGAGGAGGAGACTCTCGACGTCGGGCTTGTCGTGCGGGCCATCGGCTACGACGCCGAGCCGATCCCCGGACTGCCCTTCGACCCGAGCACCGGCACCGTCCCCAACGAGGGTGGACGCGTCGTGCAGGACGGCGTCCCGGTGCCGGGCGCGTACGTCACGGGGTGGATCAAGCGCGGGCCGACGGGCGTGATCGGCACGAACAAGGGCGATGCACTGGAGACGGTGAAGGCGTTGTTGGAGGACCTGCCCGGCCTCCCCGCCCCCGTCCATCCCGAACGCGAGGCCCTGCATGCGGCGCTGGCCGCGTACGGCGTCCGCCCGGTCGACTGGACGGCGTGGCAGCGCCTCGACGCCGAGGAGGTTCGCCGTGGCGGGCAGCGCGGCGCCGAGCGCATCAAGGTCGCCCACATGGCCGAGATGCTGGAGGCGGCCCACGGCATCCCCACGCCCTGATCTGGAACCCGCAGCACCAGGTGAGGGCCCGGCCCACCGGTGCCGCCCGCTCGCCTAGCCTGGGGTGATGCGCTCGCTCCTGTCGTCCCGCCGGGATCTCGACTTCCTGCTCCACGAATGGCTCGACGTCGGGGCGCTCACCACGCGCCCGCGCTTCGCCGAACACTCCCGTGCGACGTTCGACGCGGTGCTCGACGTCAGCGAGCAGATCGCCACCGAGCACTTCGCCCCGCACAACCGGGCCGCGGACCTGCACGAACCGCGGTTCGACGGCGAACGGGTGCACATGATTCCCGAGGTGGCCCGCGCGCTGAAGGTCTTCGCCGACACCGGGATCACCGGTGCCGGGATGGATGCCGAGGTGGGGGGTATGCAGCTGCCGCAGACCGTGGCGCAGGCGTGCTTCCTGTGGTTCCAGGCGGCGAACATCGGCACCGCCGCCTACCCGTTCCTGACGATCGCGGCCGCCAACCTCCTTTGTGCACACGGCTCGCCCGAGCAGGTCGCCACCTATGTCGAGCCGATGGTGGCCGGGCGGTTCTTCGGCACGATGTGCCTGTCCGAGCCGCAGGCGGGGTCATCGCTCGCCGACATCACCACGCGCGCCGAACCGCGTGACGACGGCACCCACCGTCTGTTCGGCAACAAGATGTGGATCTCCGGCGGCGACCACGAGCTGAGCGAGAACATCGTCCATCTGGTGCTGGCGAAGGTCCCCGGCGGGCCGGCGGGGGTGAAGGGGATCTCGCTGTTCATCGTGCCGAAGGTCCTGGTGGGCACCGCGGAGCGGAACGACGTGGTTCTTGCAGGCGTCAACCACAAGATGGGCTACCGCGGCACCGTCAACACGCTGCTCAACTTCGGCGAGGGCAGGCACACCCCCGGCGGCGAACCGGGGGCCGTCGGGTACCTGGTGGGTGAGGAGCATCGCGGCCTGGCCTACATGTTCCACATGATGAACGAGGCCCGCGTCGGCGTCGGCGGGGGAGCTGCCGCGCTGGGCTACACCGGCTACCTGCACGCGCTCGACTACGCACGCACGCGCACGCAGGGACGGATCGTCACCGGGAAGGACGGCCCCCCCGTCCCGATCATCTGCCACCCCGACGTGGCGCGGATGCTGCTCGCGCAGAAGGCCTACGCCGAGGGCGCGGTTGCGCTGATCCTGTATTGTTCCCGGCTCCTGGACGAGGAACGGACCGCGCCGGCGGCGGCGGATCGCGTGCGCGCCCACCTGCTGCTCGACACCCTCACCCCGATCGCCAAGAGCTGGCCGTCGCAGTGGTGCCTTGCGGCCAACGACCTGGCGATCCAGGTGCACGGTGGCTACGGCTACACCCGCGAGTACGCCGTCGAGCAGTTCTACCGGGACAACCGGCTCAACCCGATCCACGAGGGCACGCACGGCATCCAGGGCCTGGACCTGTTGGGGCGAAAGGTCGTCACCGATGGGGGCGCGGGCCTCACGCTCCTGCTGGAGACGATCACGGCGACGGTCGGGCGGGCCCGCGCGGCAGGGCTCGCCGAACCCGCCGCGGCGATCACGGAGCAGGCCGACGCGGTAGCGGCTGCGGCGGAGCGTGTCGGGGCGGTCACCCGCACGCTGTGGGGCGCCGGCGATCCGGCGGTGACGCTGGCGAACTCCTCGGTCTATCTGGAGGCCGTCGGGCACGTGGTCATGGCGTGGATCTGGCTGGAGCAACTGCTCGCCGCGCACGGCCGCGACGGGGACTTCTACGACGGCAAGCGGGCAGCCGCCCGCTACTTCTTCCGCCATGAACTGCCGCGCACCGGCCCCCAGTTCGACCTGCTGGAAAGCCTGGACCGCACCACGCTCGACATGCGGGACGGCTGGTACTGAGCGCCGCGCTCAGCACCCCCGGACCGGCCCGGTCGTGATCGGGCGGCTCAGCAGGGGTCGATGGAGATGACGTCGGGCAGCGAGCCGAGGAGCTCGGCGAACTCGAGGGCTTCGGCGCTGGTCAGCGACACGGTGCAGGTGACCGAGCTGACCGCGATACCCTCGCGGACGTCGACCGCGAAGTCGCGGACCGTGTAGCCGCAGGCGGCCAGCGCCGTACCTATGCGCAGCGCCCCGTCCATGCCGCCGGTGGTGACGATCTCACGGCGACGGTGCTGGCGAGGTGCCCAGATGGTGCGGGGGGAGTGGTCCAGGACGGTCATGTCGGCTCCAGAGGGTTCCACGTCGGTGGGGACCCGAGCCAGGCCTCGGTGAGGAGAGCTGTACTGCGCGCCGGCGGCTTGGCTCAGCCGACACGCGACCGTACGGCCACGTCGTCAGAGAATCGGGTGCGCATGTCGCCGACCTTAGCAAGATCGGTCAATCACCGCTCAGTCCGAGTCCCGGTCGGCACCCAGGGGGATGTCACAGAGGGCCCAGGGGGATGTCACAGAGGGCGGGTAGCCGACTACTCGTCAGGGAACCGACACCCGGAACACGTAAGGGCCCCTCCGGCGATCCGGAGGGGCCCTTACGTGCTCTGGTGCATCAGTCCGTGATGTCCTTCGGGCGACCCGTGTCCCCGGCGAGCGCCTCGCGCTTGGCGCCCTCGGAGTGGCCGTTGTGTAGCGCCGCCTCGGCGGCGGCCCCCTCGGCCATGGCCCGCTCGAGTGCCCGTGTCTCGCTGGGGGGATCGGGGGTGAGCAAGGAGCCCGGAACCGGGGTACCGCCGATGCCCAGCTGGTTCATCCGCTTGGGCACCGGGGCCCCCTGGTATGCCAAGGGGATGGGGTGCCCGTGGGCGTCGATCCCGGCCAGTGGCTGGTGCACCTCGATGAACTCGCCGTTCGGGAGGCGCTTGATGATGCCGGTCTCGATGCCGTGGTCCAGCACCGCTCGGTCGCCCTTCTGGAGGCCGAGGCAGATCCGGTAGGTCACCCAGTACGTGATCGGCGGGAGGATCAGCAGCCCGATGCGTCCCATCCATGTCGTGGCGTTGAGCGACACGTGGAAGAAGTACGCGAACCAGTCGTTGGCCGAACTGATGAGCAGCACCATGTAGAAGGCGATCGCCATCGCACCGAGCGAGGTGCGCACCGGCACGTCACGCGGTCGCTGCAGCAGGTTGTGCATCGCGTTGTCCTTGGTGAAGCGCCGCTGCAGTGACGGATAGGCACCCGCGAGGACGAAGATCATCGGCAGGAATGCCGCCGTCGGCCAGAACACGGCCGGGATGGTGTAGTTGCCGAGGTAGATCTCCCAGGCGGGCCAGAGCCTGGCCATGCCGTCGGACCAGCCGAAGTAGAAGTCAGGCTGCGACCCCGCCGATATCTGCGCCGGGTTGTACGGGCCGAAGTTCCAGATCGGGTTGATCTGGAACAGCCCACCCATAAGGCCCATGACACCGACCGAGATGGCGAAGAACGCGCCGCCCTTGGCGGCGAAGGCCGGCAGGATCCGGACACCGACGACGTTGTTCTCGGTCCGGCCGGGACCGGGGAACTGGGTGTGCTTCTGGTACCAGACCAGGCCGACGTGCACACCGATCAGGGCCAGCAGGATCCCCGGCAGCAGCAGCACGTGGATGATGTAGAGCCGCGGGATGATCTCGGTACCCGGGAACTCGCCACCGAACAGTGCCCAATGGGTCCAGGTGCCG
The DNA here is from genome assembly GCA_046595345.1 of Pseudonocardia sp. Taxonomy (GTDB): domain Bacteria; phylum Actinomycetota; class Actinomycetes; order Mycobacteriales; family Pseudonocardiaceae; genus Pseudonocardia. Next base: position 3,115 of record JBKJPD010000494.1, on the reverse strand, counting down.
ACCACCGGCACCGACAGGGTGATGCCCGAGGCGATCCGCAGGCCCGTGCCCGACAGGAGGTCGTCGGGCAGTCCGTAGCCGGAGAACCCCTCGAACGTGCCGACCAGCGTGAGCACGATACCGATGATCCAGTTCGCCTCGCGTGGCTTACGGAACGCGCCCGTGAAGAACGTGCGGAACATGTGGGCGACCATCGCGGCCATGAACAGCAACGCCGACCAGTGATGGACCTGCCGGGCGAACAGACCGCCGCGCACCTCGAAGGAGATGTGCAACGAACTCTCGTAGGCCCGGGTCATGTGGACGCCGCGCAGGTTGTCGAACACGCCGTTGTAGGTGACCTCGGCCATCGACGGGTCGTAGAACAGGCCGAGGTAGGTGCCCGACAACAGCAGCACGATGAAGCTGTAGAGGCAGATCTCCCCCAACATGAAGGACCAGTGGGTGGGGAAGACCTTGTTGAACTGCTTCCGCATCCCTGCAGCGGGGTGGTACCGCTGGTCGGCCTCGTCCAGGGCGTGGCCGACCTTGGTGGCGAGGCCACCACCCGAACTGCGGGGCGTCGTGATGGCGCTCATGATTTCCGCTCCCAGAATGCCGGACCGATTGCCTCGGGGAAGTCGGCCGTGGCGACCAGAAACCCCTTGGCATCGACAGTAATCGGAAGTTGCGGCAACGGCCTGGTGGCCGGACCGAACACCGGCTTGGCGTACTCCGTCGCGATGAACTGCGACTGGTGGCACGGGCACAGGATGCGGTTGGTCTGCGACTCGTACAGCGAGGTCGGGCAGCCGAGGTGAGTGCAGATCTTGGAGAACGCGTAGTAGTCGCCGAAGTGGTAGTTCTCCTGGCCACTGCGCTGTATCACCGGCTCGCCGGGGCGCAGCCGGATCAACATGGCGGGGTTGTCGGAGCGGCGCAGTGCGCGCACCAGCGCCTCCTCGTCACCCCGCTCGGACTCCCGGAACGGGAACACCGTCTCCATCGAGCCGGCTTCCTGGTCCTCGGGGCGGACCAGTGAGATCTCGTCGGGGATGCCGGTGTCGCGGCGTAGGTACACCGTCTCGCCGTTCAGCGGCTTCCATCCGGTGACCCACAGGGCGGCGTTCTCGCGGCCCTTCCACGGGTCGCGCACCAGTGGTGCGAGCGCGGCGATGCCCAGCCCAAGGCCGAAGATCCCGGCCGCGGCCCCCGCGGTCCGGGTGATCAGCGACCGGCGGCCGATGCTGACGTCCTTGCCGGCCTGGCCCAGCTGCGCGATGACCGTCCGGCGGGCGAGCTCGTCCGAGGCGCCGTCGTGGCGCTGCTGGACCGACACCTCGTCGGGGAAGAACTTCTTGACGTAGGCGACGACACCGATGCCCAGCGCCAGCACCGCGAGCCCGAACGTGAGCCCGATGACCGGCGTGTACAGCGAGTACAGCAGGTAGCCCTCGTCGAAGGGGGATACGTACTCGTACGGCCAGAAGATGAAGGAGCCGAGGAAGGCGAGCCCGGAGATCGCCGAGATCGCGAACCACAGGGCGACCGATCGCTCGGCGCGCTTCTCGGCGCGGGTGCCGGGGATCGGGAACTTTCGCTGGTTGTGAATGATCTCGACGTCGTCGAGCTCGGCCGCCAGCCGGGCCAGCTGCTCCGGGGTCATCTCGTCCAGCTCGGCCACGGTGGGCGTGCGCGGGCCGGACTGCGGGTGCTCGGAGATGGTCATGACTTCGCTCCCAACCACAGTGCGAATCCGATGAGGCCTGCGAGGCCGACGATGAACGCGATCAGGCCCTCGGAGACGGGCCCGATCCCCCCCAGCGAGTTACCGCCGGGGTTGTTGTTGGTGCCGCTCACCGACTTGACGTAGGCGATGATGTCCGCCTTCTCTGCCGGCGCGAGCTGCCGGTCGGAGAACTTGGGCATGTTCTGCGGGCCCGACAGCATCGCGGTGTACACGATCGTCTCGTCGGCGGTGTCCAGCGTCGGGGCGTACTTGCCCGACGACAGCGCCCCGCCGCGCCCGGTGAAGTTGTGGCACGAGGCGCAGTTGAGCCGGAACAGCTCACCGCCGCGGGCCGGATTGGGGCCCCGCAGCTCCTCGCCCGTTGCCGCCGGCCGGGTGGGACCGCCACCGTTCGCCTGGATGAAGGCGCCCAGCGCGTCGAGGTTGGCGATGCCTACCTCGGTGTGCGGGTTGAACTCGGGCCGCGGGGGCTTGCGCGCCGCCTGGGCCTCCTGGCGGGCCATCGGCATGCGGCCGGTGGACACCTGGAAGTAGGAGGCGGCGTCACCGACACCGATGAGGCTCGGCCCGCGGTCCTGCACGCCCTGCAGATTGGCGCCGTGGCAGGTGATGCAGGCGTTGTTGTAGAGCTGCTGGCCCTTGGCGAGAAGCGCGCTGTCGCCCTGCGCCACGGCCACCTGCGGCTGCGGCGCGAAGACGGTGTAGAGGCCGCCCGCCGTCAGCAGGCCGATGCTCAGCGCGACGGCGCCCGCAATTCGGCGGCGGAACCGGCTGCGCGGCCCGCGGGGCGTTCTGGAGGGGGATGTGGTGGTCATCGTCTGCGTCGTCCAGCCCTTGCGGTTGTCTGCGGCGTCGGTGGCGGCATCGGAGCGTCGGGTTTCAGCGGATGAAGTAGATGACGGCGAACAGGCCGACCCACACGACGTCGACGAAGTGCCAGTAGTACGACACGACGATGGCGGCGGTGGCCTGTTGCGGGGTGAACTTGCTCAGCTTTGTGCGGATCAGCAGGTACACGAACGCGATGAGGCCGCCGGTGACATGCAGGGCGTGGAAGCCCGTCGCCATGTAGAAGACGGTGCCGTAGGCGCTCCCGGAGAGCGTCGTGTCGTGCGCCGTGACCAGGGTGTAGTACTCGAAGGCCTGGCCGGACACGAACGCCGCACCCATCGCCAGCGTCAGCAGGTACCACCGGCGCAGCCCGAACACGTCGCCGCGCTCAGCGGCGAACACGCCGAACTGGCAGGTGAACGACGACGCCACGAGGATGATCGTCACCACCAGCGCGTACGGCACGTTCAGCTCGGTCGGCTCGGGGGGCCAGGTCGCCCCGGGAGGATTCTGGGCCCGCGCGGTGAAGTAGATCGCGAAAAGCCCGGCGAAGAA
>JBKJPD010000458.1:0-4142 GCA_046595345.1 Pseudonocardia sp. | reverse complement strand
ACCGGCCGCGTCGAGCTGGCGCGCCACGACCTCGGCGACCAGCAGGTCCTGGGGGCGCTCGGCGGCGGCACCCAGCACCAGCTGGACGGGCGAGCCGTTCAGCGCCCAGCGTCCGGTGGTCAGGTCGCGGGTCCAGCCTGCCGCGCCGAGCAGCTTGGCCGCCGCGTCGGCATCGGGGCGGGCGGGCGCTGTGGCGACGTAGCCGGGCTCCGACGGGGCCAGGCCGAACGCGTCGGCGGGCAACGACTCGGGGGCGACGGCACGGCGCACGGCGTCGCGGTCGACGAGCGCGCCGATCGCCTGCCGGACCCCGGGGTCGGCCATCGGCCCGGTGTCGCCGCGCATCCCCAGCTGGGTGACCGTCGGATTCGGCGCCGGCTGCAGATTCGGTGCAGGCAGGAGCCCGCCGAGCGCCGTGCGGATCGCGGGAGCGGCCTCCGGCAGGGCCACGTTGACGTCCCCCGATGCCAGCCCTGCGGCCATGCCGGTATCGTCGAGCCTGCGGAACACGAGGGTGTCCAGCACGGCCGGCGTATCCCAGTAGAGATCGTTGCGGGCCAGCACCACCTCGCCGCGGGCCCGGTCGACGTTGAGCACCTTGAACGGCCCCCCGGATGCCGGCAGTCCGCCGGCGAGCGCGCCGGTCCAGGACCCCGGGGCGTCCTTGAGGATGTGTGCGGGCAGCAGATCGGAGAACAGCCGCTGCCACGCCGGGTAGGGCGCGGAGAACACGACGTCGACGGCCTTGCCGCCGGCCCGCGAGCGAACCTCGGTGATCTGACGGTAGCCCGCGGCGTCGGCGGTGCCGGGCTCGCCGCGCATCCGTTCCCAGAGGTACACGAAATCCTCGGCGGCGATCGGCGCGTTGGTCGACCAGGACGCCTCGAGGTTCAGCTCGTAGCTCACCGTGAACGGCTCGGTGGACACCACCGCTGCGCTCGTCGCGATCGTGGTGTCCAGTCGCGGCACCCCGGCGGCGTCGTAGCGGAACACCGATGGCAGCACGAGCGTGGCCAGCGCCGTCGTCACCGGCGACAGGTGGGCGAGCAGGTGCGGGTTGAACCCCGGCGGCAGGTCGTCGACGCCCACGACGAGTTTCGTCGGCTCGGCCTGTGGGGTCGGCGCGGGCGGCGGGGCGGGCACGGAGCACCCCGCCAGCAGTATCCCGAGCAGCATGATTAGCGCTAGCGGAGGGCGGATCGACACCGGGCACCTCCGGGAGAAGGCGGACCGGCGGACCGCGGGCCCGTCATCCTGACAGGCCCCGCGGACCGCCCACCCCCGGTGCCCGACAAACTCAGGTCGCGGCCTTCGCCCGCGACCGCGCGCGGCCGCGCAGATGCGAGTCGAGCTCGACCTTTCGGATGCGCACCGACTCGGGTGTGACCTCCACACACTCGTCGTTGGCGCAGAACTCCAACGCCTGCTCGAGGGTGAAGATCGTCGGCGGGGTCAGCTTCACCAGCTCGTCGCTCGTGGACTTGCGCATGTTGGTGAGCTTCTTCTCCCGGACGATGTTGACCTCGAGGTCCTCGTTGCGGGTGTACTCCCCGATGACCATGCCGTCGTAGACGATCGTGCCGGGGCCGACGAAGAGCACGCCGCGGTCGGACAGCGCGTCGACGGCGTAGCCGGTGACGGGTCCGCTGCGGTCGGCGATGAGCGAGCCACGCAGCCGGTTGTTGATCTCGCCGACCCACGGGCCGTAGCCGTCGAAGACGTGGCTGACGATGCCGGCGCCGCGGGTGATGGTCAGGAACTCGGTACGGAAGCCGATCAGCCCCCGCGACGGCACCCGGTAGTCCATCCGGACGCGGGTCTCGCCGTGCACCAGATTGCTCATCTCGCCCTTGCGACCGGACAGCAGTTGGGTGACGGCGCCGAGGTACTCGACGGGTACGTCCGCGGAGAGCTGCTCGAACGGTTCGTGCACCTTGCCCTCGACCACGCGGGTGACGACCTCGGGCTTGCCCACGGTCATCTCGAAGCCCTCACGGCGCATCGTCTCCACGAGGATGGCCAGCGCCAGCTCGCCGCGGCCCTGCACCTCCCAGGTGTCGGGGCGCTCGGTCGGCAGCACCCGGAGGCTCACGTTGCCGACCAGTTCGCTTTCCAGGCGGCTCTTGACCTGGCGCGCGGTGAGCCGGTTGCCCGGATGCGGGTCGCGACCGACCAGCGGGCTCGTGTTGATGCCGATGGTCACCGAGATGGCCGGCTCGTCCACCTGGATGCGCGGCAGCGGGATCGGGTTGTCGGGATCGGCGAGAGTGTCGCCGATGGTGACGTCCGGGATGCCCGCGACGGCCACCAGGTCACCCGCACTGGCCGAGTCGGCCTGCACGCGGGTCAGGGCCTCGGTGCGCAGCAGCTCGGTGATCTTGACACGGGTGATCTTTCCACCCTCGGTGCACCATGCGACCTGCTGACCGCGGTGGATCACGCCGGCCCGGATGCGGACCAGCGCGATGCGGCCGAGGAACGGCGTGGCGTCGAGGTTGGTGACGTGCGCCTGGAGCGGCGCGTCGCGGTCGCCGGCGGGCGGCGGAACAGTTTCGGCGATGACGTCGAACAGCGACTCGAGGCCCGGCTCGTCGGGGAGCTCGCCGTCTGCGGGGCGGGTCCTCGAGGCACGACCCGCACGACCCGACGCGTAGACGACCGGAAGGTCGAGCAGGCGCGCGGTGAGGGCCTCGCCGAGCTCCAGCTCGTCGGCCAGCTCCAGCAGCAGCTCGAGGCTCTCGTCGACGACCTCGGCGCAGCGGGCGTCCGGCCGGTCGGTCTTGTTGACGACCAACACGACGGGCAGGCCCGCGAGGAGGGTCTTTCGGAGCACGAAACGGGTCTGCGGGAGGGGTCCCTCACTCGCATCGACGAGGAGGACCACGCCGTCGACCATGGACAGACCGCGCTCCACCTCCCCGCCGAAGTCGGCGTGGCCGGGAGTATCGACGACGTTGACCGTCATCCCGTTCCAGGAGATCGCCGTGTGTTTCGCGAGAATGGTGATGCCCTTCTCGCGCTCGAGGTCGCCGGAGTCCATGACCCGGTCGACCAGGGCGGCTCGCTCGCCGAACGCGCCCGAGGCGCGAAGCATGGCGTCGACGAGAGTGGTCTTGCCATGGTCGACGTGCGCGACGATGGCGACATTGCGGAGCTGCGCGCCGGACTCACGGTTCTCGCGAGAGGGGTCCGCGGGGGCCGCGAGGGTGGAGGTTGCTGTGCTCACGACTCAGGGTAGCCCGTCCGGTCCCTGTCCTCGACGCAATCGTGAGCCTAGGCTGGCCTCACCATGAGCAAGGTGAAGAAGAAATGTTGCCGGTCCAAGCCCAAGCGTTGCTCCAACTGTCCGGTGGTCGCCCTCCGGCTGGCCAAGATCGACGACCGCGGCCTGCACGGTAAGGAGCTGCGACGGGCGGTCAAGGCCGCACGGGTGTACTAGATCGATTCGCCCTCCCGCACACGATGAGTGGGCGGTGATCAGGGGTTGGACGGTCCGGGTCCCCGTCATGGGCGCAAGTCGAGGGCTCCGACGCCGCTGTGCCACGCCGCTGCGCCGAAGCCCCGCGAGCCCCGCCACGGGTGCTGATCGGTAGCTCGCAACGCTACCCGGAGGCACCCGTACCGCCCGCTCCCGAGCCCTGACCATGGGCTGGAATGTGGCGTAGATCACTACGTGACGGTTGACTCAGTCACTCCGAGGTGTTCGTGCAGGCCCCCGAGTGGGCGGCCGCGGGGTGGCGCGGTTCCCGCGGCCATGGCGTGCGCGACCTCGAAGGCGATCTCGGCCAGCACCGCCCTCGGCCCGACCACCAGGTCGTGCCAGTTGTAGCGCAGGATCGTCCAGCCCTGCCGGATGAGCGCGTTCCGGCGGCGCCTGTCCGCCTGGGCCCGCGCCGCGTCCATGTGCCACGCCCAGCCGTCCACCTCGATGACGACGCGGGCAGTAGGGAACGCCAGGCCGAGCGGGTACCCGGCGGCCGGGAACCCGCAGTGCCAGCCCGTCGCACCCGACCCGCGCAGCATCCCGACGAGCAGGCGCTCCGCCACGGAAGCCGAACGGTCGGCGGCCGCCACCAGCATCCGCCCGGCGCCCGCCGAGCCGTGGGAGCCGAGGTTGCGGCAATGGGCGCCGTACACCTCGG
>JBKJPD010000405.1:0-2803 GCA_046595345.1 Pseudonocardia sp. | reverse complement strand
GTCCGAGTTCGCGGCAGATCGCGTTGAGGGAGCACCCCTTGTCCAGCAGCTCGGTGACCGCGGCATGGCGGTCCTGAGTGCGGGTCACCAACCGCGACGGCGGCCCGTACTCCGGTGGCAGCGCGGTCTCTGGCACCGCGGTGTCCGACCAGCCGATATCAGGTTCGTCGAGGCCGGGGCCGCCCTCGGCTTCGGGACAGGCTGCAGCGTCGGTGCGATCGGGTGCCGGCTCGGGCAGGCAGGCGCGATGGTCCAGCACGGTGCGCTCGACCGCCTCGCCCAGGTTGGCCCACAGATGGTAGCGATCGGCCACCTGGATCGCGTCCGGTGCACCGACGCGGGCGCCTTCGGCGTAGGCGCCGGAGCGCCCTCGGCAGATGACCGCAACGCCGGGATGCTCACCGAGCCAGCCGGCGAGCGCCGCGGCCGTGCGGTCCTCGATCATGTCGACCGCGCGGTGGCCGGCGATGTCGAGCAGCACCGTGCCGTAGACGTGTCCGCGGCGTAGGGCGAAGTCGTCCACACCGAGCACCTCGATCACACCGATCGGCGGGTCAGACAGGGCGCGGACCAGCCGCAGCAGGCTGTGCCGGCTGGTGACCATGCCCAGCCGAGCTGCCAGTCGCGCTCCAGCCCGACCGGCCAACGCCAGCCCGATTGCCTCCACCATCCGGCGCAGCAGCCCCGTACGCCGGGCATAACGCGTGGTCAGGCCAGCAACCTGCTCCGCGAACGTCCGCGCCGCGCACGCCATGTTGTCGCAGAAGAACCGACGCACCCGCAGCCACACCACAACTGACTGGCCACTGATCGGAGCATCCGCGAGACGCCGCCGATACCGGGAATGCACCCGCACCGAGGACCAGCCGCACCGCGGACAGGCCCCGCACACCGCCCGCGACCCGGCCTCGAAACACACGCCATCGCCATCCCGGCTGAGGCGCTCGATCACTACCGCTGCCAGATGCGGGGACAGGCCCTCAAGATCGCACGGCCAGTGATCATCGCGGCTCGATCACTGGCCATCCCAGCGCCACGCCGACAGCCCAATCACGGAAAGTGAGCCAGAACCGTAGAACGACAGTGGGTCGGCGCCACGAAAACGACAGTGCCGTTCGTGATCATCGGGCCCGTGGACAGGATCGTGGATCGACGTCCCGGTGGTCCCCGTCAATTGCCGAGCGCGCCGACACCGTGATCTCATGGCGGTGCAGGTTGCGCTCTGCTGCCCAGGTGCGGCGTAGGCGGATGACGATGGCGATGGCGACAGCGGCGAGCGCCGCGAACAGCACCGTGGGCCACAGGCTCGTGTACCCGAGCTGCACCGCGAGGCCGAACACGCTCGCGTCGAACACGATGTGAGCGATGATCACTACTGGGAGATAGGCCGTCGATCGCCGATAGGCCTGCACCGAGAGGTGGGCGAAGGCGAGGTGTCCCGCGATGGCGAACAGCCGGCCGGGTAGGAACACCGCCAGCGAGCCGGCCGACCCGGCCGCGAGCACGGCTGCCGTCGGCGCACCCTGTAGCAGGCCCGGCGCGAAGACCGCGGCGATCACACCGAACAGGAGCGACAGGGTGAACAGCAGCGATTCCGCGCCGCCCCAGGCCAGGCCGGCGACGATCGCACCGTCGGAGGTGCGATTGTTCCGCATCGTGGGGCCTGCCCGCCAGCTCAGGTAGCGGACCGTTTCCTCGGTCACGCCGTAGATGATCGAGGGAACGACGGCGGTGAGCAGGAGGGGGCCCATACCCCCGACGAGCGGGCGCAGGCTCGCGAAGATCGGCTGCTGGAGCAGGAGGTTGACCGCGTAGAAACCTGCCGCGATCGCGACGATGCGCAGCGGTAGCCGCATGCGGCGCGCGAGAATCAGTGCCAGGGTCAGCGGGGCGATCCCGCAGACGGCCACGGTCACTGCGAGCGCGATCACGTCGATTGTTCTCATCAGGGAATGTCCTTTCCGGAGATGGGCAGCGCGGATCACCCGGCGCCGCAATGAGCCAGGTCCGGTTGATGCGGGTCGCGCTACGGGCTGATGGAGTCCGATTCGGGTTGGAAGATCGCCTCTATAGGCTGGGCGAACAGGTGGGCGATTCGGAAGGCCAGCGGCAGGCTGGGGTCGTAGCGGCCGGTCTCCAACGCGTTGATGGTCTGCCGGGAGACGTTGAGCTGGTCGGCGAGCGCGCCTTGGGTCCAGCAGCGGCTCTCCCGTAGGGCCTTGAGGCAGTTCCTCACTTCTTCAGGGCGAGCGTGCCGGCGATGCCCCACCCGGCCATCCCCGCTCCGTAGATGATCCAGCCGGCCGCGGGCAGCGCCAGCCCGGCGACGCCGAGGAAGCCCACGGTCAGCGCCGCGATCATCGCGACGGCGAAGCCGACGGCCAATCCTTGCAGCAGCAGCAGCCGCTGGTAGTCGTCGCTGCGGGTCAGGTGCCGCACGACGGCACGGACGATCCACACGGCCGGGATCACCGGCAGCAGCGCCCACACGTAACGCCAGTGGCTAGACCCGTCCAGATGCCCCCAGATGAGCACAGCCGTGAGTACGACGCCGTAACCGAGGATGCCCGGCCAGAAGTCTCGGTGATATGCGCGGGCGCGGGTTTTGTCACCCGAACTACGCGACCCGCTGTCAAGCTCGCTTGTCATACCCACAGCGTGCGACTCGAGACCGGCAATGTCAAGGGTGCTTGTCAGCTCGGTGGGCGCGGATGGCCAACCTCATCGCCAGCGCCGCCGTGCACGCCGGGGGTTCCCCCACCGCCCACGCCACCTCGGCGCGCAGACCGTCGCCGACGACTTC
>JBKJPD010000467.1:0-4588 GCA_046595345.1 Pseudonocardia sp. | reverse complement strand
TACGGCTCGCGGTCCACCCCGGTGTCCGGGGCGGCTGCGGTGCTGGCCGCCCGCAAGGTGCGGGAGCGGGCCCGCATCGTGGCGGCGGCGATGCTGGAGGTGTCGGGGTCCGACCTCGTGTGGCAGAAGGGTCGCTGGCACGTCGCGGGCGACGAGACGGCGGGCGTCACGATGGCGGAGATCGCGATGGCCGCCCACTCGAACCTGGAGCTCCCCGACGGCGTCGAGGGTCACCTGGACGCCACCTGCGTCTACAGCCCGCCCAACCTGACGTTCCCTTTCGGCGCCTACGTCTGCGTCGTCGACGTCGACCCCGGCACCGGGCAGGTGAAGGTGCGCCGGTTCGTCGCCGTCGACGACTGCGGGGTGCGGATCAACCCGATGATCGTGGAGGGGCAGGTGCACGGCGGCCTCGCCGACGGCATCGGCATGGCGCTCATGGAGCTCATCGCGTTCGATGCCGACGGCAACCACCTCGGCGCATCCTTCATGGACTACCTGCTGCCGACGTCCGTCGAGTGCCCGTCGTGGGAGCTGGGTGAGACGGTGACCCCGTCACCGCACCACCCGATCGGGGCCAAGGGCATCGGGGAGTCTGCGACCGTGGGCTCGCCCGCGGCCGTGGTGAATGCGGTGCTGGACGCGATCGGGGTGCGGCACGCGGACATGCCTCTCACTCCCGCGCACGTGTGGCGGGCTATGCAGGGCAGGCCCATTCGAACCGATCTGGCAATTGGATGAGACGACATGAACGATGACATCAGATGAGCAGGGCGGACATTCTGTCGAGGGTTGACGGCCTGAGGTCACGGCGCACCCCGTTCGTGCTGGCCACGGTCGTCCGGGCCGAGCGGCCGACCAGCGCGAAGCCGGGGGACTGCGCGCTGGTGCTGGCCGACGGCACGATCGACGGCTTCGTGGGCGGGGTGTGCGCGGAGTCCACGGTGCGGCTGGAGAGCCTGCGGCTGCTGCAGGCCGGCGAGTCGGGACTGCTGCGGATCACCCCGCGTGCGGGTGCCGCGGAAGAGCCGGCACAGGAGGGGGTCCGGACGGTGGGAAACCCCTGCCTGTCCGGCGGCACGCTGGAGATCTTCCTGGAGGCGATGATCCCACCGGTACTGGTGTCGGTCCACGGCGAGGCGCCGGTGGCCAGGGCGCTGGTCCGGGTGGGCAACGCCCTGGACTGGGACGTCCGGGCCGGCGTCGATCCCGCGGTCCCCATCGCGGCTGACACGTCGGCGGTCGTCGTGGCCTCGCACGGGCGCGACGAGGCCACGGTGCTGCACGCGGCGCTGAAGGCCGACGTGTCCTACATCGCGCTCGTCGCCAGCCACCGCCGTGCCGCCGGGGTGCTCGATGAGCTCGCCGCGCTGGGCGTCGACGCAGAGCAGCGGGCCCGGATCCACGCCCCCGCCGGGCTCGACATCGGGGCCAGGACCGCCACCGAGATCGCGCTTTCGGTGTTCGCCGACATCGTGGCGTGTCGGCCGCGGATGCGCCTTCCCGACCCGTTCGCCCCGGCGGGCACTGCGCCGGTCGGGCTTCCGCACCAGCACTCCAGCACCGGTCCGTTGGAGATCGCCGCGGACCCGGTGTGCGGCATGGAGGTGGCCGTGACCCCGGCGAGCATCTCGGCCCAGCACGCCGGTCACACCGAGTACTTCTGCGGCACCGGATGCCGGCAGGCGTTCCTCGACGACCCGGTGCGGTTCGGCCGGTGAGCGGGGACCCGGCGCGAACGGCACCCGCGCGCGAAACGATCGCGCGAACGAGCCTCATCGGCTGGTCGACGGGGTGCGCGTGAGCGTGCCGGCGAGTGTTGACGCGATGCGGGAGGGGCTCGACGGTGTCGGGTATCTCGCCGACGATGCACTGGCCACAGCCTTGTTCCTGGCCGTCCGGATGCGCCAGCCGATCGTGCTGGAGGGGGAGCCGGGCGTCGGCAAGACCCAGGCCGCGTCGGCGCTGGCGCAGGTGCTCGACACGCCGCTGCTGCGGTTGCAGTGCTACGAGGGGCTCACTGCGTCCGAGGCGCTGTACGAGTGGAACTACTCGCGCCAACTGCTCACGATCCGGCTCGCCGAGTCGCGCGGTGAGCAGTTGCGCGATGCCGACCTGTTCACCCGCGACCACCTGCTCGCCCGCCCGCTGCTCGCCGCCGTCGAACACCCGGGTCCGCAGCCCGCGGTGCTGCTGATCGACGAGATCGACCGCGCAGACGACGAGTTCGAGGCGTTCCTGTTCGAGATGCTCGCGGAGGCCTCGGTGACGATCCCGGAGCTGGGGACGCTGCGGGCCACGGTGCCGCCGGTGGCGGTACTGACCTCCAACCGGACCCGTGACCTGCACGATGCGCTCAAGCGGCGATGCCTCTACCACTGGATCGGCTATCCCGACGTCGGGCGGGTGGAGGAGATCATCCGGCGCCGGGTCCCGGCCGCCGCCGGCTGGCTCGCCGCGCAGGTGGCCGGGGCGGTGGGCCGGTTGCGAGGTTTGGAGCTACAGAAACAACCGGGGGTGGCCGAGGCGATCAGCTGGACCAACGCCCTGCACGTCCTGGGCGTCACCGAGCTGGACGAGCGGTCCGCCGAACGCACCCTCGGCGCGGTGCTGAAGTACGCCGAGGACGCCGCGCTGGCCCGCGAGACGGGCCTGACGACCCTGATCGCCCGTGCCTGACACCCCCACCGCACCCCCGCGAGTCGGGACGTACGTGCGCGCGAGTCGGGACGAACGGGCGCGCGGGCCGGGACGAACGGGAGACCGGGATCGCGGGCCGGCCGGCGGGGACCTTCCCGCTCTCGTCGCCCGTTTCACCGCGGCCTGCCGCGACGTGGGGCTGCCGGGCGGGCCGGATCGGGCGGAGCGGCTGACCCGCGCGATCGTCGAGGTCGCGCCCACCTCGACTCGACGGCTGTACTCGTGTGTCCTCGCGACGCTGGTCTCCGATCCCGCCCAGATCCCCCTGCTCGACCGGGTCTTCGACGCAGTGTTCGGTGGGCTCGTCGACGACGCCGGACCCCGGGGAGACCAGAACGCCCCACCGCTCGGCGGCGACCCGGCCCAGCCCGCGATGTCGCCGGGCCGGTCGGGAACAGGCGACACCCGGTGCGGAACGGCCGGGACCGGCCCGTCCGGGACCGGGCTGCCGAGGGAGGCGGCCGTGCCGGCCGTCGCGACCGCGGCCGAGCGTTTGGCCCGGCGTGACTTCGACGCGCTCTCCGCCCAGGAGCTCGCGAGCCTCGCCGACGCCATGCGGGACCTGCGGGTGGCGATCCCGCTGCGGCGCTCGCGGCGCACCCGTGCCGCCGCGCACGGCGACCGAATCGACCTGCGCGCGACGTTGCGGGCCGCGCGTCGCACCGCGGGCGAGCCGGTGGTGCTGGCCCGCCGCGCCGCGCGGCGACGGCCTCGGCGGCTGGTGGTGCTGTGCGACATCTCCGGCTCGATGGAGCCCTACGCCCGCGCGCTGATCCAGCTCCTGTACTGCGCGGCCGGCGCCGAGCGGGCCGAGGTGTTCACCTTCGCCACCCGCCTCACCCGCATCACGCGGGCGCTGGCCCGGACCAGCCCGTCGACGGCGCTGCACCGGGCGGCGCAGCTGGCCCCGGACTGGTCGGGCGGCACCCGCATCGGCGAGGCGTTGCGCCGGTTCAACGACGACCACGGCCGTCGCGGGATGGCCCGCGGCGCGGTCGTGCTGATCGTCTCCGACGGCTGGGACACCGGCGAGCCGCAGCTGGTCGCCCGCGAGATGACCCGGCTGCGGCAGGTGGCGCACCGGATCGTGTGGGCCAACCCCCGCACCCGCCACGACGGCTACCGCCCGCTCGTCGGGGGCATGGCCGCCGCCTGGCCGTACTGCGACGCGGTGGTCAGCGCCCACAGCCTCGACGCACTGCACGACCTGCTGGCCGCCCTCGGTGAGGACTGATCCGGATATACCTCCGGCGGGCTCAGTACATACGGAGAGGTGTGAAGTGGCCAAGAAGCTCATCGACATCGACATCGAGCTGCTGGGACGCGCCAAGGAGATCATCGGGGCCGAGACCTACAAGGACACCGTCAACGCCGGGCCGCGTGCGCAACCCATCGGCACGCGCGCGTTGCAGCGCGCGCGGATCACAAGGCGCGCGCGTGGGCTGCCGGGAGCACCAGGCCCGCCGCCCCGTCCAGCGTGACGATCTCGCCCGTCGTGATTCGTGTCGTCGCGTCGGCGACGCCCACGACCGCGGGGATGCCGTACTCCCTGGCCACCACCGCACCGTGCGAGTTGGGGCCGCCCATCTCCATGACCAGCCCGCCCGCGGTGAGGAACAGCGGCGTCCACCCAGGGTCGGTCGAGGGCGTCACGAGGATCTCGCCCGGTTCCAGGTGCGCGCCGACCGGATCGAGCACCACCCTGGCCGGCGCCGTGACGGTGCCTGCCGACGCCGGGGTTCCGATGAGCGCGCCCTTGACGGCGCCGGCGTGCGGGGTGGCGAGTGCCTCGGGTTCGGTGCCGTCGGACAGCAGAATCCGGGGCACATGCCGCCGCCGCAGCTCCCACCGGTAGGCCTCGCGGCGCTCGGTCACCGTCGCCCGGTGG
>JBKJPD010000459.1:0-5099 GCA_046595345.1 Pseudonocardia sp. | reverse complement strand
ATGCGGTTGGCATTCCGGGCCCGTTCATCTACCTGTTCTTCCAACGCGGACATTACTGGTATCCACTCCCTCTCTCTGTAGGTAGTCTTGCAGTCGATCCATCGTTTCCGATGGCGGTCGGTAGTGGCCACTTTGGTTGTTGACGGATATCAGTTGCCCGTCGATCACCTTCATTTCGCCAGCAGCAGCGACCGGTTGACCAGCGAGCAAAGAGGAATGGTGGATTTTCCCGGACTTTTGTTCAAGCGATGCGTAGATGTTTCCACGGCCGTCGACGACGTAGATCGCGCTGGATTCACCGTCGTGAGTGCGGGCCTGTCGGGTGTCGAGCAGGGTTCCGTCGCTCTTGTAGAGCCGTCCCTCCCGGATCACTACGCGGCGCGCTTCCCGGGTAGTGTCATTGAAGTATTTTACGGAGTCACCCGGGAAGCGGCGACTCCGTCCGTACTTCTCACCGTGGAAGATGCTTCCCAGCTCGTACTTCGCAGGCAGGCCGGGCTCGTCCTTCACCCGCAGCGCGGGAATCTCCTCGGGTGCCAACTTGCTCGGCGGGACGGGCCGTGGCTGCGTCGACTCGTGCGGGAGATCTGGATTGAGCGCCTCACTGATCCGGGACCTCGGGATGGTGGGTGGCTGGGCGGCGATGCGCGGCGGCGGCGCGACAGGTCGCTGCACGACCGGCGCCGTCGGAGCCGCGACTGCCGGCCGCGGGTCGGGATTCAGCGCCCTGTCGATCGCGGACCGGCCACGGTCGATCGCGTCGAAGGTGGCCGCTGCCTGCTTGTCGGCGGCCGCAAGGTTCGCGTTGGGACGTGGCGCGTTCGCCGAAGGCGGGGCGGTGACGCGCGGTGGTGACGTCGGCGATCCCGGCGCGTTCGGGGCGGCCACGGGGGGCGGAGGGTTCGGGTTGCCGCCCAGGGCCGGCCGGCCGTCGTCGATCGCACCTGACCGGGCCGCCGCCTCCTCGGCGGCCACCGGATTCGGGATCGGGTTCGCGGCGGGCGGTGGAGCCGCAACCGGGGCCGGCGGGTCGGCGGAGGACGGACCGCGTCCGCCGACGGCCTCGTCAGGGACTGCCGCGACACCACCGGTCGGGGGATCGGCGGAGGTCGGCACCGGCTGGGCGACCCGGTCGACCGGTGGCGGATCCGTCGCGTGGCCGCCGGCCGGCGGGACGGTCTCCGCTGTTGAACTCGTGGGGTTCGGCGCCGGTCCGACCGCGCCGTCGGTGGATCCGGCAACGTGGGGTGATGGCTGGCCGCTCTCGATCCGGCCGCCGGTCTCCGTGGGAGCCGGATGCGGGGCGGACGGCTGAGGAGCGACAGGTGCGGGAGCGGCAGCCTCGGGAGCGGCTGGAGCAGGGTTGGCCGGCGCTGCCGGCGCCTGGACAGGTTGCGGGCCGGTAGCCGGCGGCCGGTCCGGCGGCGAGGAGAACGGCGGTGCGGACGGGCGGGGGTCGGCGATCAGCGGCGCCTGACCGGCCGGACCAGCCGTCACGGGCGGCCGACCCGGGACCGGAGCGGGGGCACCCCCACCGGGTGGCCCGGTCATCGGCCCCGCGGGCCGCGCCAGCGACTCCGCACGACCTGCGGCGCGTACCGAGCCGGACATCGCGGCCTGCTCCGCGCCGACGAGCGCAGTCCGTTCCGCACCGGCCAGCGCGGCCTGCTCCCCGGCTCCCGCGACCGCCCGGCCGGCCCCTCCGGTCGCGACGGCGAGCAGGACGTTCGGGACGAGGCGGCCGGCGGATTCGGCCGGGTCCGAGCCCCACCCGGTGCCGGTCAGCGCGGGGATGAGCCGGAGCGGATGGACCGCAGTACTCACGAGTCCGGCGACCGTGGTGGACAACCCGTCGAGGTAGCGGGCAGGGTGGGTGAGGTTGTAGGAATCCTGCGGGTTGACGGTCCGCACGAACTTGACGAGTGCCTCGGTGCCCTCCGCGATCCCGCCCAGGAAGTGGGCACCCTGGGTGCCGAACGCTCCGACGGCGTCGGAGGCCTCGGCGACCATCTGGTCCCAGCCCGAAGGCGGGTCCGGGGCGAGCCCGGCGGCGTCGCGGACCGCGCCCGCTGCGTCGTCCCCGGCGGAGTCCCGTTGCCGGCGGGCGTCGGTCAGCATCTCCCGGGCCTGCTCGATCAGCGCAGTGCCGGGGTCGACGAACGGCGGCAGCGGTGCGGGTGCCAGACCGGCGCCGAGCCGGTCGTTGTGGTCGGCCACCTGCCGGTTGTAAGCCTCGACAGCCGCCGCGGACGACTGGACACCCGACCGGTACATCGCTGCGGCCTCGGCGGCGCGACCCTGCGCCCAGGTGACGGTGAATCGGTAGACATCCCATGCCCCGGCGGCCCGCTCGAATGCGGTAGCCGCCAGCGTCCACTGTCGAGGCGCGTCCCGGAATCGACGACGGAAGGCCTCCGCCGCCTCGCCCGTCCACTCCCCCACATCGGTGCGGTGCAGCCCGTCGGCGGTACGGCCGAAGGCGGCCGACATCGTGCGCAGATGCGTGGCCGTGGCCGCCAGCGCGTCGCCGTCGCCCAACACCAGCGCCCGCGGATCGGCGGTGGCCCCAAGCTCCTGCTCCACACCGAACAACGCGTCGAGCACACCGCCCAACACCTCTGCCACCATCGCCGCTCCTCGACGATCTTCTGCAGGTCGCCGAGGTCGTCAAGCTGGCCCTGGAACGGGTTCTCGCCGTTCAGCGCCTTTCCGACCATCCCGGGTCCCGAGTTCGCGATGGCGTCCTCGGCCGTCGCCGACCACGTCTCGACCGCGGAGTCACCGGTCTGCTGCCACGACTGGTCGGGGCCCGGCGACACGGCGTCGGCCCACGATGCCGTCGACGAGTCGCCGCGCGGATCACCGGCGACGTCGAAGAGGATCCGGGCGATCATCTGCTCCGCGCCCCGGTAGGAGTCGGCTGTGGCGTCGAGGCCGTCGACCATCGTGTGGCCCGTCTGCACGATGGCACGCACACCCCACTCCCAGCGGGAACAGAACAGCGTGAACGCCTCCGCGAGAGCCGGCCGCCCGATCGGGCCGGTGCCCAGCGCGAGTGACGACACGCCCCGACCGGCCTCGGCCCGTCCGAGCCCGACGCCCAGTGACCGCAGCTGCGCCAGCACGTCCTCGATTCCCCGCGCGGCCTCGGTGAGCGCCTCCGGGGAGACCTCGTACCCCGTCACGGCCCGATGGCGATCGCGTCGGGGACGATCCCCCGGGCGGGCGGGAACAGCATCGGATGCTCCCCGCCGGGATCGAGCGCCACCCCCACTGGACCGGGCAGGCCCGGCAACCACCGGTCCAGGAGCCGCGCACCGGTGACCGTGACGTAGGACCACTCCCGGTCCCCGTCGCCGCGGAGGGCAGCGAACCGGGCCAGCTTCTCCAGATCGGTGAACGCGCACAGCCACGCCATCCCGTCGCCCGCGACGGTGAGCACCTCGTCGACGGCGCCGCCCGCCATCGCGACCACGACGACGCCGCGGCGGAAGGCGGCCAGCAACTCGGGCCCGCGCCCGCGACCGCGGTGGTACGCCGCGATCTCCGCCGTCAACGCCTCCGCACGGTCCATGAGTCCGGAGGCTAGAAGGTCGCACCCTTACCCCGTGGCCGAACGGCAGAATTGCTCGAAGAACGCTGCACCTCGATCGGTGAACCGAGGGATACGCCTGCTGATGATCCGGACCTCCCGGACGACCGGCGGTTCGGGTGGGCACCACACCTGCCGCTCCGCTCATCGCCGCCCTCGGCACTCCGAGCGCCGGCCCGACGGTGTCGAACAGGTGGGGCGGTCAGACCACCCCACCGCAGCGGTGGCCGGGCCGACGGATGAGCGAACGCCGCGAGCAGCGTCGATCCCACCGAGCGTGACCTGCGCCCGATTCGGCCCGAGCTCCGAACGCCGCCCGATGATGGGCTGGTGGTCGGCGGCGACATCGACACCCTGGACGATGCACAGGCCGCCCATCCTCGGCGAGGTCGCAGTGGTGTCCGCCCGCGAACTCGACATCACGACGGGGAGTCCCAGCCCGGTCGACAGCGCGGAGCGCTTGCCGCCGTCGCGACTCCAACAGAGGACCCCACCGGGGCCCAGCACCTCACCGGCCGGGTATTCCTGACGCAACTCGATCCGCGACCTTGTGGTGGCCGGAACTCGGTGCCCTTCGCTCGGTGCATCTGCATGCGGGTGTCGGGCGCTCGACGGCGGCGACGGGATCGTTCGTTGGTCGGCTTCGTCCTGCTCGTAGTTTGCGCGGATCTTGTCGGGCGGTGTCCCGGTGGCCAGCTCCAGGAAGACCCGCTGTTGCCATTCGGGCAGGTCACCGGCCAGGTCGAGAATGTCGTCCTCGATGGTGAGCCGGACGGCCTCCTCAGCGACGTCGGCGTTGATGCCCATCGCCACCAGCTCGACCGTCGGCAAAGACAAAATCTGGACAGCGTCCTCGGGGCTGACGGCCCTGGTCCGCAGCACCGTTCGCGGGGTTGACTTCGAACGTCACGGATCAACGTGGGGTTGTCGCGGGATCGGACCGTGCCAGCGGCAACCGAAACGACCGGGAGAACTCGCTGACCAACAGTTAGGTGGGGCGGGTGGGGTTCGAACCCACGACCCGACCGATCAGCGGGTACGGACGTCACGTGCTTCTACCTGCGGCTATAGGCGAGCGGCCGGCGTCGTCAGCGTCAGAACGTCGATGGATCACCCTGGTTCGCTGTCACGTGATGCGAATTTGGCGCCCCGCTCGGAACAGTTCGTCGGCGCCGCCCCTTGTACCTGGCATGACCACCATTGCGATCATCGGAGCAGGAGCCGGCCTCGGAGCCGCTGCAGCCCGGCGGTTCGGCGCCGAGAGCTTCACCGTCGGGCTGATCTCGCGCAACCAGGACCGCCTTGACGCCCTGGCCGACGAACTCGGCAAGGACGGCGTCACGGGCCGGGGCTTCGCGGCCGACGTCCGTGACCCGGCGTCGCTCGCCGGGGCGCTGGAGCAGGTGACCGAGACCCTCGGTCCGATCGAAGTGCTCCAGTACAGCCCGCTGCCGGCGAAGGGGTTCATGCTTCCGGTGCTGGACACCACCCCGGACGACCTCGTCGG
>JBKJPD010000450.1:0-12836 GCA_046595345.1 Pseudonocardia sp. | reverse complement strand
ACCCGGCACGATCACGGCGCTGTACATGGCGAAGGCGGGGATCAGCCAGTTGGCGCGGCGATCGCCCGCCATCCGGCCGGCGGTCTGCCCCAGCCCGACCGCGGCCGCCCCCACGCCTGCCGCGAGCAGCGACAACACGAGGTGGGTGTTGCCCCGGTCGATCAGGGGGCTGATCGAGACGGCGGCGGCGAGCAGCCCGACCGCCGTGGCTCCGATGACCACCAGTGAACCCTCGAAGGCGAGCCGACCCATGATCGTTTGTTGAGCTCGCAGATGTCGGTTCATGCTCGTCAGCAGCGACACACCCGCACCTCCCTCGCAAGAACGTCGGACGAGACTGTCCCTCGATCCGATGAATTCGGCGCTATGGGAAGTCGTGTGAAAACGGCAGAACGTTACAACGCAACCCTACTTGTTGGTCAAATATACGAACGCAGGATGAACAGTGGATGACGGGGACAGAATTGCGCCCCCGGTGGACCGTGCCGCCGGGGCGGGAAGGGGGGTAGCCCGCGTCCCGGCGGCACGATCTTCTTCACTGTGACCAGCAGCCGGAAAGCTTGCCACCGGCCCCAGCGCTTATGGGCACCACCACCCGGAATGGCGCATTCGGCCTAATAGGCCATTCCGTTTGCCTGAATATCAACTCGGTCTGCCTTTCCCTCCGACTCGCCGAGTTCTGACACGGCTCGCATTATGTGACCCCCGCGGCGTGGCAGGCTCCAGTACCGGAATCAGCCGTCTTCGGCCGCCCGGGCGCGTCAGGCGTCCGGAACGCCCAGTCGTACCCGTCAGGGCGCAGGGTGAGTTCGAGAACGCCTGGTTGGGAGGCGATCGCCGCCTCCCGCCCGATGGGTGGGTCGTGCAGCTGGTAGAAGCTGTCGCCTCCGGTACCGACGACGAACTCCCGGATCCCGGCCGGGTCGGGGTCACCGATCGGCCCCATGGGCGCGAACCGTTCGTAGTCGTGGTCGTGGCCCGTGAGTACCAGCTCGGTTCCCGAGGCCTGCAGCGCGGACCACAGCGCGACGTAGTCCGGGTTGTCACCGTGGTGGCCCGACGAGTAGCGCGGGCGGTGCCAGTACGCCAGGGTGCACGCGGACGGGTGCGCGGCCAGGTCGGCGACGACCCACCGCTCCTGCGCCGAACCCACACCGCAGCCGCCGATCCGGGCGCACTCCGAGTTGAGTGCGATCACATGCCAGCCGCCGAGGTCGTAGCTGTAGTACCCGGTGGCCGGCGATCCGGCCGCGGCCCCGAAGTAGTCGAAGTAGCCCTGGGCGTCCTTGGTGCCGTACTCGTGGTTGCCGGGGACGGGGTAGGTGACGGGCTTATAGGCGCCCCAGCTCTTGTCGTAGCCGGCGAGGAACCGTTCCAGGCTCCCGTTCGGGTACTGGGTGTCCCCCAGGGTCAGCACGGCGTCGGGCCGGATCGCGCCGACCACGTCGGCCGTCGACTGCATCACGCACGAGGTAGGACTGCCCGCCTCCTCGTCACCGAGCCCTGCGGCATCGGGGGCGCAGGCGATGTCACCGGCACTCGCGACGACCACCCGTGCGGGATCGCGGACGGCCTTGGCCCCCTGGTAGTGGTCACTGGGCGTCCCGCTCGACGTGGGAAGGGGCGTGGGCGCGGGCGGCGCCGGACCGCGGCGCAGGGCCACGATCGTCACGCCGGCCAGCACGACGACCAGCCCCACCACGAGCGCCGGCCGGCCCAGCCCGGGCGGTGCGCGCCAGGCGCGCCGCGGATGCCGATGGCCACCGCGCCACCGGCGCGCGAGCGCCACCCCGGCGGCCACCAGCACCACACCGGCGCCGACGACCATCGCGAGCAGCGTCGATCCGCCGCCGCTCGCGCCGCCGACTGCACTCGAGTCCTGGGCGGGTTCGCCCGCCGCCGCGGCCGGCGACTCCGCGAGCTCGCTGAGCACGTCGAGGTAGCGGTTCCCCAAGTTGACGCTCGGCTCGACGTGGGTGTTCTCGCTGAACTCGTTCCAGCTGATGAGGCCGAGCAGGTCCGGTGAGGAGGCGACCGCCGCGCTGTACTGCTTCTTCAGGGTCGCGCCGTCGCGCCGGTCGACGATCCGCGATCCGCCGACGAGGCGGGCGTCGAAGCCCGGGGAGAACGGGGCCGTCCAGAGCCCGCCCCTGTTGTGCACCGCGTCACCGAGCTGTCGGAGCTTCTCGGCGAAGCCCCCGTCTCGTGCCGGATCCACCGAGGACCAGTAGTACGCGTCGCCCTCGACCACGTCGGCGATGCGGTTGTATCCCTCGACGTCCTTCTCGGAGCCGAGCACCTGGACGTCGTCGCGGATCGGGGTGACCGCAGCGCCGATCTGCTCCGTCGAGAACATGGGGGTGCCCGACCAGACGAGCAGCGGCCGCCCCAGCATGTGGAACACCGGATCGCGCGCGAAGTTGTCGCGGAAGCTGATCAGGTCGGCCGCGACCTTCTCGGCCGGCAGCGGGTTGCGGTCGAAGTCCAGCGATTCGTAGTTGACGGCGAGCCCGAAGTTCTCGGCGCGGGCGACGTCGACGAGCTTGTGGAACCGGCGGTCGTTGGTCGGGCCGCCCTTCCAGCTCACGAGGAAGCCCGTGAGCCCGGCCGCCTTCGCCATGCGGACGTGCTGGCGCATGACCTCGACGTCGTCGCTCGAGTAGCGCCCCAGGGTGGGATAGTCGACCTTCGCCCGGTCCCACGACGGCGGGTCGAACCACTGGTAGTAGTAGGCGAACACCGGCAGGAAGGTCCGGGTCGGAGCCTGGGCCGCGGCCGGGGAGGGTGCGGCCGACAGCACGCTCAGCAGGACGCCGAGCGCGACGAGGACGCCGACGACCGCGCGCCTCACCGGGAGTCGACCCGGTCGAGCGGGACGGGTTCCGCCACCACGTCTCCGGCGGGCTCCTCCTCCGGTGTGGCGGCGAGCGCCGATGCCGCGATGCGGGACGGGTCCATCCGCAGCTGCCTGGATCGCCACCGGCCCACCCCCAGCACGCCCACGAGACCGAGCAGGAGGAACGCCCCGATGATCGTGGCGTCGGTGTGGCTGAGCACGGGGATGTCCACGAACTGGCTCCGGGACAGGGCCAGGTCCTGGTCGAGCGTGTAGGCCTGCCCCGCCGCCGAGACCGTGTAGTCGCCCCTGGCCAGGTCGGTCATCGTGATCTCGCCCTGGGCGTCCGTCTGCAGGTCGGCGCGCCGCCCGTCCGGATAGGTCAGGTGGACGGTGGTGGCGACCGGGCTGCCGAGCAGCCGGTCCCGCACCCGGAAGTGGGCGGTCCGCAGCAGTACGACGACCTCCAGTTGCGGGCCGGCCTCGTTCGGGCGGAAGCGCTGCTCGCCGATGTTGACGACGTTGGCGCCGTCGATCAGCACGCTCTGCACGGAGTAGGTGACATTGCGGGCGACGAGCTGCCCGGCGCCGGCGCTCGGCCGGACCGCCGTCAGTGAGACGGCGTCGCCCGCGGCGAGCTTCTGGGTCTGGTTGGTGTCGTTGCGCAAGGTGATGGAGCTGACGCGCGTGGGGTCGATCGGATGGTGGGCCTGATCGACGAAGGCGAACCGTAGGATGCGGTTCTCCCGGAACGCGACGCGCAGCTTCACGTTGTGGTCGACGCGCACGTTACCGAGTACGGGTTGGTAGCCCTGATCGCTGTCACCGCTGCCGTGCCACCGCACGAAGTCCGACCTCACCTCGGCCGTGTGGACGGAGGGGTTGGTCAGCTCGATGCTGTGCGGCTTCGGGGAGGGCGGCACGCTCGTCCGGGCGATCCCCTTCGCGTCGGTCACCAGGGGCACGCCGTCGAAGGTGAACCGGGCCCCCGGTGTCGGCGGGACGGTGGTGATCTCCACCGATTTCGGCTTCGCGGAGGCGGCCGAGGCCTCGGCCGGCAGGGTGAGGAGGGCCAGTAGGGACAGGACCAGGAGGGCTGAGCAGCGCAACACCCTCATGCCGTCGCCTCCGGGATGGAGGCCTCGGCACGCCGGTGGCGGAGCGCACCGGGGAGCCAGACGGCGCCCGCGGCGAACAGCAGCGCTCCCCCGTAGCTCGCGTAGACCACCCACCGCGCGCGGCTGCCGACCGGGGCGGGCGACCGGTCGAGCCCGAGCAACTGCGCCCGGCGCGGCGGCGCGGTGAAGTCGAACGCCGACGCCAGCCCGGTGGAGGCGGCGTCACGGGTGCCCAGCGACGCGACGCCCCAGTTGTCCTCGATGAACCTGAGCGCGGCGGTGTAGTCCATCGGGCTGTGGTCGACCACCCCGCGGCGCGAGTACGGGCTGATCATCAGGGCCGGCACGCGGAACCCGTATCCGTACTGGTCCACGGCCGGTGGCGGCACGTGGTCGTAATAGCCGCCCCAGCCGCTGTAGGTCCACATGAACGCCGATGTGGGCCAGTACCGGCTCTTCGCGAGGCCGGCCGCCATGCGCCGCACGAGCGTCTGACCGTCGGTGACGCGCCCCGGCGGGCTCTCGCTGGATCCTGACGAGACGACGTAGGACACCGAGGGCAGCGTGCCGGATTCGATGTCGCGGTCGTACTGGGACAGGTCGACGATGTGGGCGGCCAGCTTCGGGTCGTCGACGAACCGCGCGAAGCTCTGCAGCGGGACGCGGGCAGTGGCGGTGCTGTGGGTGCGGAAGTTCGCCGTCGCGTCGTAGTTCTCGACGTAGAACTTCCAGGGGACGCCGCGCTCCTCGAGCCGGTCGAAGATGGTGGGGGTGTCGCCGTAGCCGGTGGGCGGTACGACCTCGGAGGCGTCGGGCGTCGGGACGCCCGCCACCGAGTAGAAGGAGTTGAGCCGGGTCCCGACCCTCGCCGAGCTGAAGAAGTGGTCGAAGAGCGTGAACTCGTTGGCGACGTTCCAGTAGTAGGGCAGGTCCTGGCCGTCGTGGTAGCCCATGGCGGTGGTTCCGTCCCGGCCGAGCGCGCGGTACGCGGAGACGAACCCGTCCATCCGCCCGTCGTCGTACTGGTTCCGCTGCACCGTCGCGGTGCGGTCGAGCACCTCGGGCGGCTCTTTGCCCAGCCGGAACGGCTGGACGCAACCGTCGGTGGTGCGGTTGCCGGTGTCCAGCGGCAGGCACGTACCCGGCGGGATGCCGTCGGCCCCGGGGTAGGTGCCGAAGTAGCTGTCGAAGCTGTGGTTGGCCTGCATCAGCAGGACGAAGTGCTGGATCGGGGTCGTGGTCGCGGCGGGTGTGGCCGCCACCGCGGGCCACGCCATCGCGGGCAGCACCGCCAGCGCGAGCAGCCCCACCACGGCGGTGAAGGCCGCGCGCCCGCCCCTCACGGCCGCACCTCGTAGACCGTCATGACGGGCTTGTCGACCTCGACGCCGTCATCGCCGCGGACCCGGATGGTCTCCGTGTGCATCACGACGCCGTGGTACTTGCTCAGGTAGCGGAGCAGCTGATCGGAGAAGAACGGCGTCCGGTCGGCGGTGTAGGCGTCCCACACCACGTACTGGATGGTCGCCTGCCGCAGTTCGCGGTCGGGATTGTCGATCGGCTCGTAGGAGGGGTTGCGGCTGAGCGGGTTCGGGCTCACCGAGAGCCCGACCGCGGGCCGGTGTCCGTAGAACCGCACGATGTTCGCGATCGACGGTCCGATGGTCATCACGCGAGCCCCCAGTGGAAGGTTGTCGTCGATCCAGCGGCCCGTCTCGCGGCCGCCGGGCAGCCCGCCGGACCCGGCCAGGAATGTCGTCGTCGGCGCCGGCTCGACCAGCCCCCACGACGGCACGAGCAGGCTGATCGTGATGCCGACGGTGAGGACGGTGCGCACGACGACCGGGCGGCGGCCGGACCCGAGCCGGCCGGCAAGTGGTAACTGCATGAGCGTCCGCGCCGCGAGCACCGCGGCCACCGGGGCCGCCAGCAGCAGGTACTGGTAGCCCTTGGTGGGCCAGACCTCGAAGAACAGGACCGGAACGGCCACCCAGCACACGAGCAGCCCCTCGCGCCAGCCCCCGCGTCGGCGCAGGAGCCACAGCCCGACCACCGCGGCGGCGACCACGCCGTACCCGATCGCGGGCGGAACCACCTCGAGGTAGAACAACGAGCTGTGGTTGGGCCGCCTGAACAGCTGCCAGGTGAGGTAGCTCTGGCCCGTGGCCGTACGGCCGGAGAACTGCAGCGAGATCGGGAGCGCCAACACCACCATGGCCCCCACGGCCACGGCGTAGAGGCTCTGCAGGCGTCCCGGCCGCACGCCCGGGTACAGCACGCCGAACAGGACGAGCCCGCCCAGCAGCAGGACAGCGGCCTCCTTGCTCAGCACGGTGAGGCCGAGCAGCGACCCGCTGACGACGAGCGAGCGCGTCGAGCGGGAGACGACGAACCGGGCGAACGCCAGGAGCGTGGCCGTCGCGAAGAACGTCATAGGGGTGTCGAGCAGCACCTGCCGGGATACGCCTACCGCGTAGGGCATCGCGGCCAGCAGGAGGGCCGCGACCAGCCCGACGTTGCGGCTGTAGAGCAGCCGGCCCAGCAGGAACACCAGGACGATCGTCGCCAGGCCGAACGCCGCGACGAGCGACCGGGCGGCGACGTCGCCGCCCCCGAGCCGGTAGACCAGCGACAGCGTGCTCTGGAACAGCAGCGGGTGGGCCCGGAAGATGGGGAACAGTTCGGAGGTCTGCTGGTCGCCGGCCAGGCTCGCGGCCTGGCCGGCGTAGACCGCCTCGTCGCTGTTGAAGCCGACGGCGTCGAGGGCCCACAGCCGCAGCACCCCGCCCAGGACGAGGATCGCTCCCAGTGGCAGGTGCGGACGGATCCGCCCGGCCAGCCGGCCCGACCGTGCTGTGTTGACGGCTCGCTGGGGTACGAGGGTTCCGGCAGGGCGTTCCAGCACCACCTGCACCCGGGCGGCCGCCTCGGCCGGGGTCACCTCCGGTCCGCGCGGGACCGAACCGGTCGGACCGGCGCCGGCCCGTCCGACCGGCTCACGCCGTGCTCATCTGGCGGCCACGGTCGGCCGTGACCACGCCCTGCACCCTGGCGATCTCGTCAGCCCAGCTGAAGTCCGGCGTGGACATCCAGCGGCACCGGATGGTGCCCAGCGCGGACGCGAGGATCGCCTGTTCCTTGCGGCGCAGCTCGTCGTGGTCGTCGCCGTTGATCACGACGGACGGCGCGAGCTGCTTGAACGGCGGGAACTGGTAGGCGTCTTCGGTGTTGGCCAGTAGCGTGCGCATCGCGTCGGACCGGCTCAGCTCGCCCGCCCCGAACTCGCCCCGGGAGATGACGAACAGCTCGGAGATGGTGGTCTCGGGCACGATCGTGCACGGCAGGAGCCGGTCGACGGTGTACTTCGGCGGCGGCACGATGCGCTGGGTCAGGGCGTTCACTCCCATGATGGGGATGTTCAGCCTGCTCAGCAGCATCGCGAACTGGCGACCCTCCTTGGAGTGCAGGCGGCTCTGGATCTGCAGCCACCGCCACTCCGACGGGCTGAGCTCGTCGGACCTGATCGCTCGCAGCGTGTGGGCGGAGATCGTCAGCGGCTTCGGGAAGCACCCGACCCGGCCGTCGGCGCGCAGCACCGTCATGTCGTCGGACAGGAACTTCGCCCCGAGCTCACGGACCATCCGCAGCACGGTGCCGGTCTTGCCGGTGTCGGTCTCGGCCGAGATGAGCATGCCGACGCCGTCGAGCTCGATGCACGCGGAGTGCAGCAGCATCGCTCCCCGCGACACCGCGACGAACCGCAGCAGGGCTTCGAGAATGTTCGTGTAGACGACGTGCGGCGAGTGCGCCAGGGGCGGGGCCACGGTCACCACGATCGGGTTACCGAGCTGCACGTGGAAGTTCGCGCCGAGCCGGCCGAGGTGCTCGGAGTACCCGACACCCGCCGGCAGGGCGGTCTGGGTCATCGTCGACCGGGTCCGCGGCATGGCCCCCCCGGTCGGGGCGACCCGGACCTGGATCTCGGTGTCGTGCCCGAGGTGCTGCGCCCGGAAGTACTCGAGCTCGCGCAGCCGCACCTGTGAACCGATCGTCGCGACGCCGGGGATCTCGTAGCGGTAGGGAAGGTAGCGGTGTCCGGGCGCCGGTGCCGGTCGGGCGCTGCGCTGCGAGGGGATCTGCGGCGTCGGGGCCGGGGTATCCAGCTCGACGACGACGCGCATCGGCTCCCTTGCCGGGCGCGGTTCGCCGGGTGCGGCGTAGATCGCCGAGTCGGCCACGAGGAACCGCACCACGAACAGCAGCACGAGGGTGGCGATGTTGGCCAGGATGATCCCGACCCCGAGCCATTCGACGAGCAGGGCCAGCAGCGGCAGCCGGACGAGCAGCGCGATGTGGTTGAGCAGGAAGAACCGGACCCCGCGGGATCTCACGGTCCCCGGCTTCTCGCCGCGGAAGACGATCTTCTCCGTCAGCAGGAACAACCAGGTCGTGGAGACCTCCGTGGCCACGACCGCGGCGAGGAGATAGTGCAGGGCGGGTAGCTGCGTGGCGAGTGTCCACAGCACGGCCGTGTTGACGACGAGGCCGGTCAGACCGACGAGCCCGAACAGCAACGACCGCAGGAACCAGGGCCCCGGTGCCGCGCCCGCGGACTTGACGACCTGCCCCACCAGCACCGCAGCCCGCAGCCGGGCGAGGTGACCGACGAACCGGGCCCCCTCGGCGACCGATGCTTTGCTCTCGCCCGCGTGCCTGGGCTGCATGGAGAAGGGCACCTCGGCCATGCGCAGGCGCGGGGTCCGGACCATGATCTCCATGAGGATCTTGAACCCGCGCGGTTCGAGGCGGTCCAGGTCCAGCGCCGCGGGCCGGACGGCGAACAGGCCGCTCATCGGGTCGGTCGGCTGAGCGAGCCGGCGCGGGAACATCGCCTTCGCGATCATGGTGGCGGTGCCGGACACCGCGTGCCGCGTCCGCGTGCCGAGGCCGCCCGCGTCACCCTCGCCGACGTAGCGGCTGGCGACGACCAGGTCGAGCTCCCGGGCCCGGCCGACCTCCGCCAGCCTCAGGGCCAGCTCCGGCGGGTGCTGCAGGTCGCCGTCCATCACGACGGCCCAGCCGCCACGGGCCTGGCGCAGCCCGGCGACCACGGCTCCGCCGAGTCCACCACGCCGGTCCGCCGGCGCGCGGTGCAGCAGCCGGACGGGGAAGTTCTCGGTCTTCGCCCGGTCCAGCACCGTGGCCGGGGTGTCGTCGTCGCTGTCGTCGACGAAGAGCACCTCGAGGGGCTGCGAGCCCGCTGCCGCCACGATGCGGTCGAGGAGCGGCCCGACGTTGTCGGCCTCGTTGCGCGTCGGCACGATCACCGTCAGTTCGGGGTGGACGGAGGCGCGTACCGCTTCCAGGGACACCGGGACCGCGTTCGACGGCGTCAGGTCGTTTGTGGTGTGCAGCAAAGCGTCCTCCCGAAAGGCGGACCGACTCGCGCCGGTTCCAGCGGCGCCAGGAGTGAGACCGTGCGCCGACTTCCCGGAAGCCTGCTCTCCAGGGCATTCGCCTACATCGTCAGAATTGAGGGACCGCTTCGATCAACGTCCGTCGGTGTGCAGGGCGTCGAGGTAGCTGCCGTAACCGGACGGGCTGGACCACTGGACCGCACTCTCGACGGAGGTCCCCTCGCCCCACTCATTGAAGGACGTGACCAGCTGCCACGGGGCGCCTGAGGCCGTCATCGCGCGGATCGAGCGCCTCCAGCGGTCGAGGTCGCGGGCGAGGTAGGGCTGTGCGACGGCCGGGGGCGCGGCCCGCTCGGCGTGCCAGAAGCCCGGGGACACGCTGTACGAGCCCGCCGTCGCCGGGCCGTCCGGCACGGGGCTGACCGCTTTCGACGGCTCGTACTGGTGCCAGCCGTCGGGCTGCGCAGGGCAGTTTCCGTACCGGGGGAACACCTTCATCACCACGTAGAAGGCCCGTTCGGGGTCGGCGGCGCGCCACCGGTCGGTCACCGAGCAGTCGCTGTCGTCAGCGCTGTAGACGAACAGCACGGGGCGCCCGCCGACGCGCAGGTAGTCGGGGCTGTGGCCGTAGCGGCCGGCGATGTACTGCAGGTCGCGGCGGAGCTCGGCCACCGGCGGGTTCCCGATTCCCTCCTTCTCGTAGTAGAGGCCCACCCGGAGATCCGCGGAGGCGGCGCCCGCGAGCAGAGCAGGCACCCGCTGCTGCTCGGACTTCTGGCCCGGCCCCCACCAGGACGCGAGCACGGCTCGGATGCCGCCGTACCCCATGGCCGCGACCTGCGCGCGAATCGTCGGCGGGTCGGAGGAGTCGTAGGTGCCGACCGACGGGGCGTAGCGGGTGAAGGGGACGGCGCCGTCCTGCCGCCAGCCTTCCGGGAACCACTGGTAGTAGAAGGCGGCGCGGATGGGGAACGCCAGCTCAGGGTCCGGGGCGCCGGACGGTGCCTCCGCAGCCGGTACCGGGGTCGGGCCATCCGGCGCGGGCGTCGGCGCGGGCACGACACATGCGACGAGCACGACCGGCAGCACCGCCAGGGCCAGCAACACGGTCATCGGTCGGGCGTGACGCACCGGGTGGGGCTCCTTCGTCCAGGTGGGCGACCGGGTCTACCGGCGCACCAGTTCCAGCACCTCGTCGCCCAACGATGCCATCTCCGTGCCCGTGTGGGCCTCGATGTTGAGCCGGAGCAGCGGTTCGGTGTTGCTGGGCCGCAGGTTGAACCAGCGCCCGGAGCCCAGGTGCACCGTCACGCCGTCCATCTCGTCGACGGTGCCCCCGCTCGACCGCATCCTCGTCGACGGAGGTTCTGGCTGGTCGTCGTCATCAGTCACGCAGTCGATTGTGCTGCGCGCCACAACCGCTCACCGGCCCGAGCAGTGATCGGCGTGTCGTAAGGGGCGGATCGTGCGGCTGTCGGCGCATCGGTCGGTCGTGCCCGGTGAGCTCGGCGACGACATGAACCACGATCGCAGTGCGGACCTCGAGGGCCACGCGAGCCTGGGCGACGATCCGACGATCCGGGATGCGCACCGGACCCGATGGATTCGGCAGATCCAGCTTGCCCTCAGTGACCGCGAGCCTCCCGGCTGCGTTGGGACGCCTTGCGGCGGCGGGGGAACTATGCCCCGCCACCCCGGGGGGAAGGGCGGCCCGCGCGCGCAGCGGCAGACGCGGGCTGAGCCCCGGCGCGTGAGGAACAACGGAACGGGATGGTGCTACCGCTGGACGAGGATCTGCCCGGCTGGTCGTGCACGTTCGTGGCGGTTGTCATCCGAGGGCGCCGAGCAGTTTCTTGAGTGCCGCGGTCTCGGTGCTCGGGTTCGGGCTCGAAGCCCTCAGCTCGCGCAGCACCGTGTCGATCTTGCCGTCGATCCCGGTCCAGGCGGCACTGTCGCGCGCCTTCAACCGTGCCTGGGCCTTGTCCCACTCGGTCTCGAGATCGGCGATCCGCGTGGTCGCGCCGGCCTGGTCGCCCGTGCTGAGCATGTCGAGGGTGTCCTGGGTGATGCTTCGGAAGGACGACAGGTCACCCAGCGGCGAGGCGGGAGCACGGACGCTGCCTCCGGGGCTCGACTGGTCGGCGACGGAGACGGCGGCCGGGGCCGCGGCGTCGGTCTGGAGCGCCGAGACGCGGACGGTGTACCCGACGCCCGAGGCGATGAGAACCAACGCCACGACCGCCGCGGTCTGCCACAGCCCTCCGCGTCCGGCCTCCTGGTCGGCGACCCGGACCCTGTCGCCCGAGAGGACGTCGGCCTTCGTCAGGGTGAGGTAGACGACGATGCCGAGGATGCCCGTGAGGAAGATCAGGCTCGTCACCGTCGGGCCGAGGCCCAGCCCGCCCTCGGCCGTCGACTGGGAGAGGTAGTCACCGATCGATGCCCCGAGCGGGCGGGTCAGGATGTAGATGAACCAGAACGCGAGGACCGGGTTGAGCCCGAGCCTCCAGCCGACCGCCATGAGGGCGATCAACGCCGCCACGATGGCCCCGGTGAGCAGGTAGCCCAGGCCGAGGCCCTCTGACATGAGATCGCCGGTCGCCGTGCCGAGCGCGAAAGTGAACAGGATCGCGAGCCAGTAGAACGTCTCGCGCCCCCGGGTGAAGATCGAGTGGATGGAGAGGGTCTTCTCCGAGGCGTACCAGACGACGAATGTCAGGGTGAGCAGCGCGCCGAAGATCAGGGTGCTGGCTTCGAGCGGCAGGCCTGCGCTCGTGGTCAGGTTGTCGGTCACCAGGGTGCCGAAGACGCTGACGAGTGTGACCGTCAGCCAGTACCGGCCCGGGACGTAGCGGCTCGCGCTGAACTGGAGCACGAGCGCGACGACCAACAGCGCTCCCGTGGCGACGGACGTTCCGGTGAGGCCCAGGTTCAGGCTCACGTTGAGGTAGTCCGCGGCTGTCTCACCGACGGTCGTGCAGAGGACCTTGATGATCCAGAAGTAGAGCGTGACCTCTGGGACCTTGCTGAGCAGCTGTCGGGTGGGCGCGGTGGCGTGACGTGAGGTCAAGGCGCTCTCTCGGTCCATTCCGTCGGGGAGCCGGATCGCAACGGGGAGTCCGGCCGGGAGGTGACCATCAACCAGGGCCGCGTGGGGAGAAGCCGTGGGCGTATCGAGGTGGACGCTAGGGGCTGGTCGGTTCGCGACCGCACAATTGCGGGTAAGTGGGCGGCAAATTCCGTGCCTGATCGTCCCAACGGCCGCGACCGCGCGCTGGTACTCCAGCAGTAGTTCGTGATCTTGCGGCGTGGCGGTCCCGGACGTAGGTCGGCCACCGCGTGATCCTCGTCCGTTGTGTCGACATCAGATGATCAAGCAGTGGCCGTGGGGCACAGGGTAGGGCCAGCCCGCTGGGAAGCCGAGACCACCAGGCTGCTCGAAGGGATGGCGGGGCGGTTCGTCCG
>JBKJPD010000655.1:0-4461 GCA_046595345.1 Pseudonocardia sp. | reverse complement strand
CTCTAGGAGCCCGCCGCCGGTCCGCCCGAGGATCTCCAGACGGGTCCAGCGCTGGTGGGGATCGAGCCGCAGCCGGCGCGGCCGGGTGGCCGGGTCCCAGGTTGCCCGCAGGTACTCCGCATCCCCGAGGGCGAAGGCGCTGAACCGGGAGCGCATCAGCAGTTCGGCCGTCGGCGCAGGCTGCCCGGCGTGGGCGCGGCCGCAACAGGCGACGTAGGGCGAGGGAAGGCCGCAGGGGCACGAGGTTCCATCCACCCGCGGAGTGTCCCGCCTCCCGGCCCGAGTTTCCACCGATCGGGTCGACGCCGACCTCCCGACGAACAGGACGGATGGCCTGGTGGACAACACGTTCTCCTGATCAGGCGGGTACGGGGGTTGCGGTCAGGGCACGGAGCCGGTCGGCCCCGATGGGGGACTCGGCGACCCGGGGGAGCACCACCACCCGGTCGGTGTGGGTGGCGACCTCGGCGAGGTAGCGGTGCTCGGCGGCGGCCCGGGCGGCGAGCACCGGGTCGGTGGGGTGGGCGGCGGCGAGGCTCTGGTTGAGCACCCATCCGGTGGGGGTGATGCCGCTGCGTGCGAGGTCGGCCTGCAGATGCGCGGCCTCGTGCACCGGGGTGGCCTCCGGCAGGGCGACCAGGATCACGTGGGTGCGGTCGTGGTCGCGGAGCCGGTCCAGAAGGTGCAGCACGTGCTCGGGCATCTGCCCGGTCTGGCGGGTGAGCTCGCGGTGGTAGTTGCGGGCGGCGTCGAGCAGCAGCAGGGTGTGCCCGGTGGGGGCGGTGTCCACCACCACGAAGGAGTCCTGGGCCTGCGCGACGGTACGGGCGAAGGCGTGGAAGACGGCGATCTCCTCCGTGCACGGTGACGCGAGGTCCTCGGCGAGCACCGCCCTGGCGCCGTCGTCGAGGTCGGCACCGGCGGTGGCCATGACCTCGGCGGTGTAGGCGGCGGTCTCGGTCACCGGGTCGATCCGCGACACGACCAGCCCGTCGACCCCGTCGCCGATAGTGGCGCCGACGTGGGCGGCCGGGTCGGTGGTGGTGAGGTGCACCCGGTGACCGCGCTCGGCGAGAGCGACCGCGACGGCCGCGGCGACGGTGGTCTTCCCGACCCCGCCCTTGCCCATCGTCAGGACGAGCCCTGCCCCCGGGCCGACCACGGTGTCGACGAGGTCGTCGAACGCGGTGGCGGTGACGGCGTCCGGTGGCGTCGGGGCGACCTCGAACACGGGCGGGACGTTCCCGGCGAGGTTGCGCAGTTCGGCGATCCCCACCGGGCTCACGGTGCGCAGCGTGATGGTGGTGCGCTCCAGGGCTGCCAGGTCGGCCGGAATGGCGTCCAGTGCGGCGCGCGCCTGCGTCTCCAGGGCCGCGGCGAGGGCGTCGTCGCAGCCGGGTGTGGCGGTGAACAGGCCGTTGACGACGAGCCGTTGGTGGGTGATGCCCAGGTCCCGCAGTTCGGTCGAGGCGCGGGTGGCCTCGGCGAGCGAGGCCGTGTCGGGGCGGGCGACAAGGACGAGCGTGGTGGACGCGCTGTCGGACAGCGCGGCCACGGCCCGGGTGTAGCGCTCCTGCTGGGTGGCCATCCCCGAGAGCGGGCCAAGGCAGGAGGTTCCGGTGCCGTCCCCGATGAAGGTGGACCACGCGGCCGGAAGCGCGAGCAGCCGCAGGGTGTGCCCGGTGGGGGCGGTGTCGAACACGACGTGGTCGAACTCCGCGGTGAGGTCGGTGTCGGTGAGCAGGGCGGTGAACTCGTCGAACGCGGCGATCTCGACGGTGCACGCCCCGGACAGCTGCTCCTCCACCCGGGCGACGGCGCTGTCGGGCAGAACCCCGCGGTAGGGGCCGATGACCCGTTCCCGGTACGCGGCCGCGGCGGCCTCGGGGTCCACGTTCAGCGCGGACAGTCCCGGGACACCGCTGATCGGGGTGGGGGTGACGCCAACGTGGTGTCCGAGGACCTCGTCGAGGTTGGAGGCGGGGTCGGTGCTGACCAGCAGAACCCGCCGGCCGAGGCCGGCCAGGCCGATTGCGGTGGCGCAGGCGGTGGAGGTCTTGCCGACCCCGCCCTTGCCGGTGAGGAACAGGTGCCGGGTCGTGGTGGAGGCGACGAGACCGGGGATGCCGGGGACGGTCATCAGCAGCACCCACCCGGGGTGGAGGAGTCAACGGGGGCGCAGCAGCTGTCAGCCTGTGGGGTCGGCAGCTCCGGGCCGGCGACCGCCGTGGGCAGTCCGGCGGCGGCGGCGAGGTCGGTGCGCGAGAGCCAGGTGCCCGACGACCGGAGCTTGCCGTCAACGAGCACGATCGGCAGAACCTCCTCGCCCCCGGACGCCAGCATCGCGGCGACCAGGGGGTTCGCAACGAACGCGCCGGGTTCCTGGGCGAGGTTTCGGCGGGCGACGGTGGCGCCCTGCTCGCCGAGCCAACGCAGGTCGGACTCGAAGCGGGCCAGCGCCGGGTCGACCGACGGGCCGCAGACCCCGGTGGAGCAGCACATGGCCGGGTCGTACACCTCCACCGTGACGCTGGTCCGGACGGAGGTGGGGTCGGTGGTGGTCACGGGGGTCTCCTCGGGGGTGAGCCGGCCGGTGGCGGGCTGGATGGCGCGGATGATCGCGGCCTGGGCGTGGGTGTGCACGCGGTGGGTGGGTCGGATCTCGACCTGGGTGAACCCGGCGGCGGCGAGGGAGTCGGTCATCTCGGTGAGCGTGAGAGCGCCGGCGATGCACCCGGTCCAGGCGGCCATGTCGGCCCTGGTCGCGGCGTCCATGTCGGGGTCGGCTACGACGTCGGAGAACGCCAGCCGACCCCCGGGGCGCAGCACCCGGGCGACCTCTCGGAGCACGACGGTCTTGTCGGTGGCGAGGTTGAGCACGCAGTTGGAGATCACGACGTCGACTGTGTCGTCGGGCAGCGGCACCTCCTCCAGGTAGCCGTGCAGGAACTCGACGTTGGTCACCCCGGCAGCTGTGGCGTTGGTCCGGGCGAGCTCGAGCATCTCGATGGTCATGTCCAGCCCGATCACCCGGCCGGTGGGCCCGACCCGGCGGGCGGCGATCAGCACATCGCCCCCGGCGCCGGAGCCGAGGTCGAGCACGGTCTCCCCCGGGTGCAGGTCGGCGACCGCGGTCGGGACCCCGCAGCCCAGCGAGCCGGCCACCTCGGTGGCGTCGTCCCCGTACAGGGCCGCGCCGAACACGGCGGTGCCGTCGGCGTCGTTCTCCAGGTCGGCGGGTGCGGCACCGCAGCAGCTGGTCGTGGTCGCGGCGGCGGCGTAGCGGGCACGGACCGTCTCGCGGATGTCCTCAGGTGCACTGGTCATACCGTTGTCCTCTCCGAACGGGTTCTGCGGGCGGTGCGGGGCACGTGCGGTGCCGGGCTGCGACCGGGCTACCGGGGTGCGGCGGGGGCGAGGCCCTTGGTGCGGAGCAGCTCGTTCATCAGGATCTCGATGCGGGTGCGGATCTCGTCGCGGATGGGGCGTACGGCCTCGACGCCCTGTCCGGCGGGGTCGTCGAGCGCCCAGTCGAGGTAGCGCTTGCCTGGGAAAACCGGGCAGGCGTCGCCGCAGCCCATGGTGATGACGACGCCGGAGGCCTCGACGGCCTCGGTGGTGAGCACCTTCGGGGTGGCGTGGGAGATGTCGATGCCGACCTCGGCCATCGCGGCGACGGCGGCGGGGTTGACCTGGTCGCCGGGCAGGCTGCCGGCGGAGCGGACCTCCACCGCGCCCTGGGACAGCTCGGTGAGGAACCCGGCGGCCATCTGGGAACGGCCGGCGTTGTGCACGCACACGAAGAGCACGGAGGGCGTGCTGGCCCGGGGCTGGCTGGGTGTCACGGCAGTGGTCACGACGGTGGTCTCCCGGGGAGTCGGTGATGCGAGAGCTGGGTCAGGCGGAGGTGGCGGTGAGGGCAGCGAGCTGGGCGTGGCTGAGGGTGGGGTCGATGAGCTCGCGGAGCAGGACCTGGACGCGGTCGTCGAGGTCATCCCGGATGCCGCGGACGGTGGCCAGGTCAGCACCGTCGGGGTCGGTGAGAACCCAGTCGAGGTAGAGCTTTCCGGGGTAGACGGGGCAGGCGTCGCCGCAGCCCATGGTCACCACGCAGTCCGCGGCCGCGACCACGTCGTCGGTGAGCGGCTTGGGGAACTCCTGGCCGAGGTCGAGCCCGACCTCGGCCATGGCCTCGATCACGGTGGGGTTGATGGAGTCGGTCGGCGCAGAGCCGGCCGAGCGGACGTGGACCCGGCCCTGGGCCCGGTGGGTGAGCAGGGCGGCGGCCATCTGGGAGCGCCCGGCGTTGTGCACGCACAGGAACAGCACCTCAGGCACGTCTTTGGGTGCGTCGCCCTGGGACTGGGCCAAGGCGGTGAGCCGGTCGGTGGCGAAGCGCTGCGCCAGCGAGGTGAGGTGGGTGTGGACCTTCGCCGTCCGGTAGAGGGCGGTGTAGGACTC
>JBKJPD010000314.1:0-7278 GCA_046595345.1 Pseudonocardia sp. | reverse complement strand
GGCGAGCACCCCCGCCGGGCCCTGCTTCACCACGGCCAGGTCGACCCCGTCGTCGTGGAGGGCGGCGGCAGCCCGGCGCGGGTCGCGCTCGCCGACCGCGGTGTCGCACTCGTCGAGGTTGCCGACGGCGACGGTGACGTGGGGCAGCGCCTCCCGCACCCACCTCCGGGCCTCCTCGCGGGAAGGCCAGAACATGGGCCGGTAGTCGAGGTCGAGGATCGTGGTGCCGCGCCTGCCGCGGGCCCGCAGTGCGGCCATCGTCGCCTCGCGGCTCGGCTCCTGGGACAGGCCGGTGACGGTGACCCAGAAGATGTCGGCGCCGCGCACGGCATCGAGGTCGAGTTCGTCGGCGCGGATCTCCAGGTCGGGGGCCTTCGGGTAGCGGTAGAAGTACAGCGGGAAGTCGTCGGGCGGAAAGATCTCGCAGAACGTCACCGGGGTCGGCAGACCCGGCACCGCGGTCACGTACCGGTCGTCGACGCCGAAGGCGCGCAGGGCGTCGTGCAGGAACTCGCCGAACGGGTCCTCGCCGGTGCGG
This sequence comes from Pseudonocardia sp., assembly GCA_046595345.1. Taxonomy (GTDB): domain Bacteria; phylum Actinomycetota; class Actinomycetes; order Mycobacteriales; family Pseudonocardiaceae; genus Pseudonocardia. Next base: position 6,740 of record JBKJPD010000314.1, on the reverse strand, counting down.
GTGATGACGGCGCTGCGGCGGCCGTACCGGGCGGCGGCCACGGCGACGTTGGAGGGGCTGCCGCCGAGGTACTTGCCGAATGTGTCCACGTGGCGAAGGGAGACCCCCACCTGGAGCGGGTATATGTCCACCCCGATACGACCCATCGTGAGGACCTCCGGTGGGCCGTCGAACTCCATCACTGTCCTTCCGTCATCCCGCGCGGCGGCGGGCCGATGTGTCCGTACCGGGGCTGTCCCGAATCGGTGGTGTCGGGCCGCGTGATGACGAAGGCCACGAGGTATAGGTGTACTCTCTCACTCAAAGCAGGTCAACACTTTGTCCTAACAAAGTGCACGGGAGCCTTGGGGGTAGCGGTGACGGAACGAATGGTTGCCGGGGGGTTCGTGCCCGAGGTCGTCGTGGATCGGTCGAGCCCGGTTCCGCTGTACTTCCAGGTCGCGTCGCGGCTGCAACAGCTCATCGAGGACGGGGAGATGCCGGTGGGTGGCCGGCTGGAGAACGTGGTCGAGCTCGCTGTCAGGCTCGGCGTCTCCCGCCCCACGATGCGGCGCGCGATCCAGTATCTGGTCGAGCGCGGCATGCTCGTGCGCAAGCGGGGGGTGGGCACGCAGATCGTGCATCCCAAGGTCCGCAGGCCGGTCGAGCTGACGAGCCTCTACGACGACCTCGCAAAGAGCGGGCAGCAACCGCATACCGAGCTAAGGGTGTTCGAGATCAAGCCCGCACCCGACCACGTCGCCGAGGCTCTCGGCCTGCCCGAGGGCGTGCAGATCGCCTGGTTCGAGCGGCTGCGCCACGCGGGTGGCGAACCGCTGGCGATCATGCGCAACGCGGTGCCCGTCGATGTGCTCACACTGCGCCGCGAGGACCTGGAGTTGCGCGGGCTCTACGAGATGCTGCGCGCGGCAGGCCGGGCACCGCGGATGGCCGATCAGGTCGTCGGCGCCCGGGCGGCGACCACGGCCGAGGCCCGCGTGCTCGGCGACGCGCGGGGTGCCCCGCTGCTCACCATGACCAGGACGGCGTGGGACGTCGGCGGGCGCGCGGTCGAGTACGGATCGCACGTCTACCGCGCGAGCCGGTACTCCTTCGAACTCACCCTGACGACCTGACCGGCGCCGGACGGCCGGCAGCACGGCGCGCGACCGGAGACCGGGAATCGAACTGACGCCCGGGGGGTTCCCATCGCGAATCGACCGGACACCGGTAACCGGAATCCGCAGGGGAGACGCACGTGAGTGAGACATCGGAATCGACGGCCCGGATCGAGGTGCTGTGGCGGCCTGGATGCCCGTTCTGCTCGCGGCTGCGTAGGGGGCTGGCGCGCGCCGGCATCGACACCGTCGAGCACGACATCTGGGCCGATCCGGCTGCCGCGGCTCGGGTGCGCACGGCCACCGGAGGTGACGAGACGGTCCCGACGGTCATCGTGGGGTCGCGGGCACTGGTGAACCCGTCGGTTGCGCAGGTGGTCGTCGCGGTGCGCTCCGAGTACCCCGACAGTGCGGAGGCGCTCGTCGGTACCGCATCCAGCACCGGTCCCCGGTCGCCGGGCAGCGGCGCGGGATGGACCGCAGCGGTCGCGCTGGGCTGGGTACTGCTCGCTCTGTGGCGCCCGACCACCACCTGGCACCTGGCGCCGGTGATGCTGGCCGCCGCGTGGCCGTGGGTGACCGGGCAGGACCTCCGGGCCGGCGACCGTGCTGCCGGTGTTCGGCTCGGGTGGGCGGGTGCGGCCGGGTTCGGGGTGTCGGTGGTCGTGACGCTCGGGTTGTCCGTCGCCGACCTGCTGCGTGGTCCGACCGTACTGGGGTTCCCCAGCGCCACCAGCGAGGCGCTGGTGGCGGGGGGAGCGGCCGCGGTCCTCGTCGTGTTGGTGGGCCTGCTCAGGGTGTTGCGCACCCCGGCGGCCCGGTCGGCGTGGGTCGGCTCGGAGCGGGTGGCGTCGTCGGACGACGTGGTGATGGTGGAGGGCAACGCCTACTTCCCGATGTCCTCGGTGCGGCCCGGGGCGCTGACCCCGAGCCCGACCAGATCGATGTGCCCGTGGAAGGGCATCGCCCGGTACCACACGGTGACCGTGGACGGGGTGGAACTGCCGGACGCGGCCTGGTCCTACCCGCATCCCCTCCCGTTCGCCCGGCGGGTGAAGGGCCGGGTCGCCTTCTGGGGCGGCATCGACGTGCGGCCGGAGTGAGACGGCAGAGGTACTCACGTGTGATCCCGCTGCCGCCGAGGATGGTGCGGGTCCCGCGCGATCGCACGCCTGACAGCGGACCCATCAGTGGATCTCGTCCGGACTGTCAGCTCTCGGCGGCGACGAGCGGCGGGAAGGCGGTGCGAACTCGGCCGAAACCCGTTGCGGTCGGCCGAAACCCGCGCGGCGTCCGTCCTCATCGGAATGTGTGCTCGACACCCGTCCGGGTGGAATTTGACTTCCCGTTTCGGAAAGGCCATTCGAGATCGCACCCCGGTATGACATCCGCGCGGACACCCGGCCCACGGCCCGTCCGGCCCGAGGTGCACCGGGTCGCGGTCAGCAGCAGTGTTGGCCGCGCCAGGCTTGGCGTCCCTCCCTGATCGCGACGGCCGCGATGACGAGCGCGGTGATGGGGTCGGCCCAGGACCAGCCGAACAGGCTGTTCAGCAGCAGCCCGACCAGCAGGACGCCGGACAGGTAGGTGCAGAGCAGGGTCTGCTTGGAGTCTGCGACCGCGCTGGCCGAGCCGAGCTCGCGGCCCGCGTGCCGCTGGGCGAAGGACAGGAATGGCATGACCAGCAGTGACAGTGCGGCGAGCACGATGCCGACGGTGGAAGGCTCAGCCTCCGCTGCGCCGAACAGGGTGCGCACGGACTCGACGGTGACGTAGGCGGCGAGGACGAAGAACGAGATCGCGATGACCCGCAGCGCGGTCCGCTCGCGGGCCTCAGGGTCGTGGCCCGAGAACTGCCAGGCCACAGCCGTGGCCGAGGCGACCTCGATGACCGAGTCCAGTCCGAACCCGATCAACGCGGCTGACGACGCGATGTGCCCGGCCGTGATCGCCACGACGGCCTCGATCACGTTGTAGGTGATCGTGGCCGCGACGAGCAGCCGAACCCGCCGGGTCAGCACCAACCGGCGCTCCGCCGGGACCACGGCCTTCACGGTGGCGGGGGGGCCGGGCTGCGGATCGGCCCCCCCGCAGCCATCGGTGCAACCGCGGTTGTCGCGCGGGGTGGCGATGCCGGTCGGCTCGGGGCTGCTCACGACCTCGCCTCCGCGCCGGCGCAGCCGTAAGTGGGGCAGAGGGCGACGGCGCTGCCGGTCGCGGCGAGCACGGCTTCGGCCGCGGCGAGCACATCGATCACGGCGGGTTCGGCGAGTGCGAACACCGAGGCCCGACCCGAGGGGGTGGAGGACACCAGCCCACAGCCCCGCAGGCAGGCCAGATGTTTGGAGACGGTGGACTGCGCCAGACCCAGGTGCCCCACCAGGTCCACCACCCGGGCCGGGCCGTCACCGGCCAGCCGGCGCAGGATGGCCAGGCGGGTGGGATCGCCGAGGGATCGGAACAGCGCGGCCGCAGGTGCCAGCTCAACGCGCGCGAGTTCCCTCGCAGGACCTGGTATCGCCATTCAGCGATGATAGCCCCATCCGGTGGATTATCGCGGTCAGCCAGGCGCGGGTGGGCCGGCGGAGGTGATGCCCGGCGCCGCGCCGCGCCACGTCTCGATCTCGACGAGGGCCCGGCTCCCCGCACAACCCTGCGACAGCCGCGACGAACCCGAGTCCCGGGTCAGGACGTTGACGTTGCCGGCGGCGCACAGCAGCGGGTCGACCCCGGCGACGGGGGACAGCCACGCCCCGGTCGACATCTGCACCACCCCCGCGGCGATGTCCGGGTCCACCACCACCCCGCCGAGGCAGGCGCCCCGATCGTTGAACACGCGCACGAGATCACCGTCGGCGAGTGTGCGCGATGACGCGTCGATGGGATTCATCCGGACTGTCTCCCGGCCATCCACCTTGGACGCCGCGCTGTGCGGGCCGAAGTCGAGTTGGCTGTGCAGCCGGGCCGCGGGATTGTTGGCGAGCAGCACGAGGGGATATCGCGCGGCGCGCTCGGAACCGTGCCATTCCTCGGGTTCGAGCCAGCTGGGATGGCCGGGGCAGTCCGGGTATCCGAACGATGCGACGACCTCGGAGTGCAGCTCGATCCGGCCGCTCGGGGTCGCGAGTGGATGGCCGAGCGGGTCCCGGCGGAACTCCGCCAGCAACACGCTCGGTGGTGGTGCCTCGACGGCCACCCGGCCCGCCGCCCAGAAGGTGTCGAAGTCGGGGAGCGGCCGGTCGGGCAGCGCGTCCCGCCACCCGTCGTAGAGGTGGCGCAGCCACTCGGCGGCGTTGCGACCCTCCGTGTAGGCCTTCTCGGTGCCGAGGATGGCGGCGAGGTCGGCGAACGTCGCGTAGTCGTCCCTGGCCATCGCGTACGGCGCGGCGCAGGCGCGCATGGCGGTCAGGAACGGGTCGGTGCGCGAGGCGCCGATGTCGTCGCGCTCGAGCGTGACCGTGGCCGGCACGACGATGTCGGCGTGTCGGGCGGCCGGGGTCCAGTACTGCTCGTGGACGACGACCGTGGACACCCGCCGCCAGGCCTCGCGCAGCTTCGCGAGGTGCTGGTGATGGTGGAACGGGTTGCCGCCGCACCAGTAGACCAGTTCGATGTCCGGGTAGCGGCGGTGCTCGCCGTTGTACTCGTAGGATCCGCCCGGGTCCAGCAGCATGTCCGCGATCCGGGCGACGGGGATGTGCTCGCGCACCGGGTTGACGCCCTGGGGCAGCGTCGGCAGACCGATCGTGTGGGCGGGGTATCCGATGTCGCCCACCGATCCGTAGCCGTGGCCGAAGCCCCCGCCGGGGAGCCCGATCTGGCCGATCAGCGCCGCCAGCAGCACGCCTGCCCAGACGGGCTGCTCGCCGAACTCGGCGCGCTGCAGCGAGAAGGTGACGGTCACCATCGTCCGCTTCGACGCCATGTCGCGGGCCAGCGCCGTGATCTCGTCGGCCGCGACCCCGCACAGGGCCGCCGCCCACTGCGGCGACTTCGGGATGCCGTCGGACTCGCCGGTGAGGTACGGCAGCACCCGCTCCAGCCCCGTGCAGTGCGACTCGACGAAGCCGGCGTCGTAGCGGCCTTCGGTGACGAGTACGTGGCACAGCGCCAGCAGGATCGTGGTGTCCGTGCCCGGCCGGGCCGGCAGCCAGCGGGACGGGAGATGCCCGGGCAGGTCCCGGCGGTCCGGGCCGATCAGGACGAACTCCGCGCCCCGGGCCGCCATCGCCCGCAGGTGCCCGTCGGTGTCGTGGCGGGTGGTCCCCCCCGGCGCGACGGCGGTGTTCTTCGCGGGCACCCCGCCGAAGCAGACCATCAGCTCGGTGTGGGCGGCCAGCAGCGGCCAGCTCGTCAGGGACCGCAGGATCTCCGGGCCTGCGCCGAGCACGTGCGGCAGCAGGACCTCGGACGTTCCGGCGCTGTAGGTGTTGACCGACGGGACATAGCCGCCGAGCGAGTTGAGGAACCGGTGCACCTGGCCCTGCGCGTGATGGAACCGCCCAGCGCTCGACCAGCCGTAGGACCCGCCGAAGACCGCCTCCGGTCCGCGGCCGTCGTACACGCGCCGCAGCTCCGCCGACAGGCGGTCGAGCACCTCGTCCCAGCCCACCGCGACGAACGGGTCGTCACCCCGTCGCGGATCAGGCCCGGGGCCGTGCTCCAGCCAGCCCCGACGCACCATGGGCGAGGGGACCCGCAGCTCGTGGCGCAGCGACCCGACCAGGTTGCCCAGCAGCGGGGAGGGAGCCGGATCGAGAGGGGACCCCCGCACCGCGACAACCTCGCCACGCTCGAGAGAAGGGACGAACGCCCCCCAGTGGGACATGGACACCTACGGGGAGCCCCCTCGCGGACCCGTCGCATTGCGGAGCGCGCGCATCAGCCGGAGCGCAGCACGCCGAGCGTGGACCAGGCCCTCGTCGCGAGCTGGAGGTTGAACCACGTCTCGGGATCACCCAGGTCCAGGTCGCCGATCTGGCGGATCCGCTGGAGCCGGTACTTCAACGTGTTGCGGTGCACGATCAGGGACTTCGCGGTGAGCTCGTAGCTGCCGCCGCGTGCGAGGTAGTGCGACAGGGTGCGCACGAGGTCGGAGTTGCGCTGGCTGTCGTAGTCCAGCAGCTTGCCCAGCCACCGCTTCACGAACCGCTCCACCTCGCCGAGGTCTTCGATGCCGACGAGCAGGCGGTACACGCCGAGGTCGTCGAAGCGGATGGCCCGGTCGTCCCACTCGGCCTGCGCCGGCAGCCGCAGCGCCAGCTTGGCCTGCTGGTAGGAGCGGGGGAACTCCGCCACCCGCTCGCAGCACTCGCCGACCCCGAGCCGGGCCCGGCCGCCGCCCAGCTCCCGCATCACCGATCTGCGCAGCTTCTCCCAGTCGGGTTCGCAGTCGGCCAGCAGCACCACCTCGGCACCCCGTGCCACCATCAGCGTGCCGGCCGGTTCGTCCCGCGCCGCGCGCCGCACAGCCTGGAAGAACGTGTCGTTGTCGCGGGTGCGTCCCCGGCCCTCGATGACGACGACGCGGTGCGGGCGTTGCAGGTCGTAGCCCAGCGCCATGGCGCGCGCCAACCCGCTGTCCTCGTCGGTGCCGTTGAGCAGCTCGTCGACCAGGTCGCGGCGCAGCCGCAGCTCGCTCTC
>JBKJPD010000174.1:0-4584 GCA_046595345.1 Pseudonocardia sp. | reverse complement strand
CCGGCCGTGGACAAGGTGAAGGCCGACGTCCTCCCCGCCGTCACGGCGGCAGTGACCGCGGCGCTCGCCGCCAGCGAGCCGGCGCGCACCGAGGCCGCTCACCGGGGGAGTGCGGCCTTGGCCGCCCTCAAGGGCGAGGTCGACCCGCCCAAGGAGAAGCACCGCGTCCGCAATCTGCTGCTGCTCGCCAGCTTCTTCAGCGCGGCCTACGCGGCCTGGAAGGCATGGGCGGCGCAGAACTCCTCCGACCCGGTGCAGCCGTGGGCCAGCCAGGCGAAGACCACCCCTGTGGTGACCCCAGCGACGAGTCGGCCCAAGACCGATGACGCCGGTGGCGCCGGGCCGGACGAGGCGCTGGCCGACGCGGCAGAGGAGTCGGCGATCGAGGACTCCTCGGCCGGCATCTCACCCGTCTCGACGACCGAGAAGGTGACGCCTAAGAACGCCAAGAAGTCGGCCGACGCCGCCAGCAAGGGCGCCTCGTCGACCGCGTCCGGGTCCTCGTCCTCGTCCACCTCGGGCAGCAGCACCTCGAAGTCGGGACCGTCCAGCCCGTCGACCAAGCCCACCACCTGACGACCCCCCCACCCCCCCCGGCGTTGGGGGGAGTTGATGGTGGAGACGAGGGGAATCGAACCCCTAACCCCCGCCTTGCAAAGGCGGTGCTCTGCCAATTGAGCTACGTCCCCGTGCTGGGCAGGACGGTACCCGCTCGGCGTGGGCGGCGAACCGCCAGGATCAGCTGGTGGTGGCCTCGTGCCAAAGATCGCTCTCCGCGCGCGAGGCGCGGACCTTCGAGAAGATCAGTGCGCCCGCGACGAGTGCGACGATGACGACGAGAATTTTCTTCATGAAAATCATGTCCTGCCTGTCCCGGGGGATGGGGAGTGGGCCTAGGTGGATTTGAACCACCGACCTCGTCATTATCAGTGACGCGCTCTAACCAACTGAGCTATAGGCCCCTGCGGCGGAGTCGAGGTTACCCCAGCGACTCCGGCCGCACACAACCGGATACCCCTTGCGGGGCCAAGGGTCAGTCGCGCTCGGAGAGCGTGACCTCGATGCCGCCGACCAGGTCGGCGGACACGTTGTAGACGAACGCCCCGACCGTGACAGCGACAGCGAACAGTAGGCTGTTGATCGCCCCGATGACCGCGGCGAGCCCGAAGACGCGGCCCGCACTGATCAGCGGGCCACCGGTCGGTGCCGCACCGGAGACGAGATCGGCGTAGGTGCCGTTGAGCCGGTCCCACACCCCCATCCCGTCGAGGAAGCCGTACAGCACCCCGACCGCGACGAGCCAGATGAAGAACAGGACAACCGCCAGCACGAGGGCCAATTTCAGCACCGACCACGGGTCGAGGCGTTTGAGCTGCAACGCGGCCTGCCGCGGCGGGCGGTGGCGAACCGACCGCACGGCCGCCCAGCCGCTTCGCTCCGGCTGACCGTCGGCTGCGGTGTACTCCGGGCGGCGCGGGGACTCCATGAACGTGGTGGGGCTGTCGTCGAGCAACCCACCGGCGGGACCGGTGGGACCGGTGGGACCGGTGGGCATGGCGGCCTCCGTGCGAGCGTAGGAAGACTGGCCGGGTACGCGGTTCCATGGCGGAGGTGAGGCCGCCGCCGGACCGGGACCCGGAACCGGACCGGGAGCCGGAACCGGGGCGCCCCAACTCCCCGACGATTCGGACGACGGGCGCGAGGCCCGACCGGCGGGTGTCGCCGCGATGTCCGAGTGCGTGCCCGGTGACGGGTGCGGTGCGGAACCGTTGGGCAGCGAGGAAAAGTGCATCTGCCCCGTCGGCGACGACTCCGATGTCATCTCGGTCGGCCGGTCGGCTGGGCCTCGCACCGGTGCGGCGTCCCCGGTCGGACCGGGCGCCGGAGAACCGGCCGAAACCGGTTCCCCGGCGACCGGTACGGCAGGATCCGGTGTCGCCTCCGCCACGGGGACGACCCGCGGCGAGGGCCGGAGCACGGAACTTTCCGCGCCGGAACCGGACGTGGTGCCGGCTGAGCCCGGGGATGCGGGCATGGACGTGCCCCGCCCGGACGTGCCGGCCTCCCCTCCCGTGGCGACCGCACCGCGGCCGTCCTCGGGTTCCGGTGTGCTGGTCGTTTCGTTCACGAGGTGAACGTCTCCTCGGTGCCGGGGCTGGGTGGTCGGCTGATCAGCTCGCAGGGCCGGTCAGGTCGGGATCGTCTGCATCGTCCTCGGCATTGCGTGCGACCGCCAGCAAAGTGGCGCTCTCGCCCAGATTCATGAGACGGACCCCCTTCGTCTGCCGGCCGGCCTTCCGGACCTCCCGAGCAGAGGTCCGGATCACCCCACCTGTGGAGGTGATCGCGTACAGCTCATCCTCGAGTCCGACGATGAGCGCTCCGACCAGAGTGCCACGGCGCCGGTCGTACTGGAGTGTCAGTACTCCCTTCCCGCCGCGACCCTGCACCGGATAGTCCTCGATCGGCGTGCGCTTCGCGAAGCCGCCTGCCGTCGCGACCAGCACGAACATGGCGGCCTGGACCACCGCGAGTGACAACAGCCGGTCGCCCACGTTGAACCGCATACCCAGCACACCGGACGTGGCCCGGCCCATCGGACGCAGCACCTCGTCGCTCGCGGTGAACCGGATGGACTGACCCTCGGCCGACACCAGCAGCAGGTCGTCCTCCGCGGAGCAGAGCACGGCACCCACGAGCTCGTCGTCCTCGCGGAGGTTGATGCCGATCAGGCCACCGGAGCGGGGGGAATCGAAGTCGGTGAGCCGCGACTTCTTCACCAGACCGGTTCTCGTCGCCAGGACGAGATAGGGGGCAGCCTCGTAGTCCTTGATCTGCATGACCTGGGCGATGTGCTCGTCGGGCTGGAACGCGAGCAGGTTGGCCACGTGCTGGCCGCGAGCGCTGCGGTTGGCCTCGGGCAGCTCGTACGCCTTGAGCCGGTAGACCCGGCCCTTGTTGGTGAAGAAGAGCATCCAGTCGTGCGTGGAGCAGACGAAGAAGTGGGCGACGATGTCGTCCTGCTTCAGCGCCGCCCCCTGCACGCCCTTGCCGCCGCGCTTCTGCGCCCGGTAGAGGTCGGTCTTGGTGCGCTTCGCGTAACCGGTCTGGGTGATCGTGACGACGACGTCCTCGACGGCGATGAGATCCTCGTTGGTCACGTCGCCGTCGTCGGGCACGATCTGCGTACGCCGCTCGTCGCCGTGCTTGTCGACGATCTCGGTGAGCTCGTCGCGGACGATCTGCCGCTGGCGCTCGGGCCGCACCAGGATGTCCTCGAGATCTGCGATGATCAGCTCGATCTCGGCCAGCTCATCGATGATCTTCTGACGCTCCAGCGCGGCGAGGCGCCGCAGCTGCATGTCGAGGATGGCCTGGGCCTGGACCTCGTCGACGTCGAGCAGCGCCATCAGGCCCACCCGGGCGATCTCGACGGTGTCCGACGCACGGATCAGCGCGATCACCTCGTCGAGCGCGTCGAGCGCCTTGACGTAGCCGCGCAGCAGGTGTGCCCGCTCCTCTGCCTTACGCAGCCGGTAGCGGGTGCGCCGGACGATGACCTCGATCTGGTGCCGGATGTAATGGCGCACCATCTGGTCGAGGCGCAGCGTGCGCGGCACGCCGTCGACGATCGAGAGCATGTTGACGCCGAAGCCGTACTGCAACTGGGTGTGCTTGTAGAGGTTGTTCAGCACGACCTTCGCGACGGCGTCACGCTTGAGCGTGATCACGAGGCGCATGCCGATGCGGTCGGACGACTCGTCGTTGATCTCGGCGATGCCGGCCAGCTTGCCGTCACGGTGCTGGCTCGCGATCGACTCGATGAGGTTGTCCGGGTTGACCTGGTAGGGCAGCTCGGTGGCCACCAGGATGGTGCGCCCGCGGGCGTCCTCCTCGACCTCCACCACCGCACGCATCCGCACCGAGCCGCGGCCGGTGCGATAGGCCTGCTCGATGCCGTCGCGGCCGGCGATCAGGCCGGCGGTCGGGAAGTCCGGGCCCTTGACCCGCTCCATCAGCGCGGTGAGGAGCTCCTCGTCGGTGGCTTCCCAGTTGTCCAGCGCCCACACCACACCGGAGCCGACCTCGCGCAGGTTGTGCGGCGGGATGTTGGTGGCCATGCCGACGGCGATACCGGAGCTACCGTTGATCAGCAGGTTCGGCACCCGTGACGGCAGCACGTCGGGCTCGGTGGCCTTGCCGTCGTAGTTGTCGGAGAAGTCGACGGTGTCCTCGTCGATGTCCTGCAGCATCGCCATCGCCAGCGGCGAGAGCCGACACTCGGTGTAACGCATCGCCGCGGCCGGGTCGTTGCCGCGGGAGCCGAAGTTACCCTGCCCGTCGATCAGGGGGTAGCGCATCGACCACGGCTGGGCCAGCCGCACGAGCGCGTCGTAGATCGACGAGTCGCCGTGCGGGTGGTAGCGCCCCATGACATCGCCGACGACCGAGGCGCACTTGCGGTGCTTGGCCGTCGCGAAGATCCGCTCCTGCCACATCCCGTAGAGGATGCGACGCTGCACCGGCTTGAGGCCGTCCCGGACGTCCGGGAGCGCACGGCTGGTGATGACCGAGAGCGCGTAG
>JBKJPD010000156.1:0-6792 GCA_046595345.1 Pseudonocardia sp. | reverse complement strand
GAACGACAGCCGACGGGTGCCGAAGTGGTAGACCAGCGCACCGAACGACTCGGTGCGCAGGGACACGCTCGGGCTGCACCGGAAGGGCGCACTCGCGTCGAACGCCGGGCCCGCGGGGGCGGGACCGGCGCTGGCTGTCGGCTCGGTACTAGTAGACACCGCACATGCCGTCGATCGAGACCTCCTCGACGAGGGTCTCCTCGACCACGGGCACTTCGGTGGTGGGCTCGGTCTCGTTCGTGGGGGCCATCTGCAGCTCCTGACGTCGCGGGTTACGGGGTGACCCGGACCATATTGGCACCCGGTGCCAGTCACAAGTGCTGTCCTGTTCGTCGGACGGGGCCGACCCTGCCCGATCGGAGGGCACCGCACACCCCCCGCCGGGTCCGCACACGTCGCGCGAGACTGGGACGCGTGATGTCACCGCTGTTGCACCTCACCACCGCCGCCGAGTGGGGGGCCGCGCTCACCAGCGGCGTCGTCGCCCCGCCATCGCTGCGGCCGCCGCCGGAAGGCGGGGTCGGGTTCGTGCACCTCTCGACGCCCGATCAGGTGGCCCTGCCCGCCACCCGGATCTTCGCAGGCAGCCGTGACCTGCTGCTACTGGTGCTGGACCCGGCGCGCCTCGGCGTCGAGGTCCGCTTCGAGCCCGGGGTGCCGGGCGACCCGGATGCGATGCGCTTCCCGCACGCTTACGGGCCGGTCCCGGTCACCGCCGTGCTCGCCGTGGCGCCCTACCGACCCGGACCCGACGGCACCTTCGACGCTCCGACGCTCCCGTCCATCGACGCCGCCGGCCGGCTCGCGGTGCTGGAGCCCTCGCTCCTGCGCCGTGCGGCGTCCTCGGAGATGCCGGTGACGGGCGGCGTCGCGGTGCTGACCGCGTCGGTTCCGGCGTCCCAACACCACAACCAGCTCCTGATCGACGGGATGACCGACGCGGCCACCGTCATCGCCGACGCCGACCGGACTCTAGGAGAAGCAGGGCTGAGCCACCGCCGGGTCCTGCTCACCGGTGACCACCTCGCCGCGACCGCGGCCGGGCTGGCGGAGCGGCGCTGGGACGTCGAGGCGCTGGTCGGCATGGCCGCGCCCGCGGGCGGAGCCTCGACCGGGCGGGTCGAGCAGCTCGACCTCGACGCGCTGCGCCCGATGTGGGACGCGATGTGGCGGCGCGGCATCCCGGGGATCGACGACGCCGCGGTCGCGCAGCTCAGCGACCGCTACCGGGCCGAGGAGCCGGTGATCGACCTGCGGTACCTGGCCGTGCGGGAGGCGGGCGCCGTCGTCGCGTCCTGCCTGCTGAAGATCGACGGCGCGACCGCGTTGCTCGACGCCGTGAACACCGGCCCGGCCCACCGCGGACGCGGCCACGGGGACGCGCTGGTCACCGAGGCGCTCGCGCTTGCGGGCGCGGCCGGATGCGATCTCGTGGTCCTCGAGGCAGCGGCCACCGACTGGCCGCGGCACTGGTACGCACGCCGGGGGTTCGTCGAGGTCACCGGGAGTTGGACGGCGAACTCGGGCTGAGCCCGCGACGTCACCGTCGGGCCCGGCACCTGACGGCGTCCCCGACGGCGTCGGCGGTGCGGTGCGGTGCGGCCCTCCCCTTCCGATGGGGACGGTCATCCCCGCTCACCGATCCCCTCCTCCCAGGTGTCCCCGACCTGCCCGATCGGACGGTCCGTTCCCCTCCCCCGTGACGGTCTTTCGGTGTCCGGCGCCACATCGGTCCTAGCGTCGAGGTCGATCCACAATCTGTGAAGAAAGGACTGCTATGCAGGTCGACGAGATGCTTCCGCTGTTCCCGATCAAGGAGTTCCACCCCTTCCCCCGGGCGCTGCTCGGTCCGGGCGCGCACGAGTTGATCGGTCCGGAGGCCCTCAAGCTGGGCTTCAAGAAGACCCTGGTGATGACGTCGGGCCTGCGCGGTTCGGACATCATCCACAAGATCGTCGAGTCGATGAAGTACCACGGCCTCGAGGTCGTGCTCTACGACAAGGTCGAGTCGAACCCCAAGGACTACAACGTCATGGACGCTGTGGCCATGTACCAGCAGAACAGCTGTGACAGCTTCGTCTCCATCGGTGGCGGCTCCAGCCACGACGCCTGCAAGGGCGCACGGGTCTCGGTGGCCCACGACGGCCGCAACGTCAACGAGTTCGAGGGATTCAACAAGTCCGAGAACCCGAAGAACCCGCCGCACATCGCGGTCTCCACCACAGCCGGCACCGGCTCGGAGACCTCCTGGGCCTACGTCATCACCGACACGACGACGGACCCCAAGAACCCGCACAAGTACGTCGCTTTCGACGACGCCTCGGTCACGAGCCTCGCGATCGACGACCCGGTGCTCTACTACAGTTGCCCGGTCGACTACACCGCACAGTGCGGGTTCGACGTGCTCGCGCACGCCTCCGAGCCCTACGTGTCGCGGCTCGACTTCGATCCGTCGCTGGGCAACGCGCTGCACGCGGTCAAGCTGACTGCCGCGAACCTGCGTGAGGCCGTGTGGAACCCGTTGTCCTACAACGGCCGCTTCGGCATGATGAACGCGCAGTACATCGCCGCGCAGGCGTTCAACTCCGGTGGCCTCGGGATCATCCACTCGATCAGCCACGCGATCTCGGCGTTCTACGACACCCACCACGGCCTCAACAACGCCATCGCGCTGCCGCGCGTGTGGGCGTTCAACATGCCGGTGCACTACAAGCGTTTCGCCGAGATCGCCGAGGCGATGGGCGTGAACACGCACGGCATGACCGACGTCCAGGCAGCCGAGGGTGCGCTGGCCGCGTCCATCCGGCTGCTGCGCGACGTGGGCATCCCGGAGCGCTTCGTCGACGTCACGGCGGACTCGTACTCGAAGAACCGGCTGGGCAAGGGCCCGACCGAGTTCTACAAGGGCGAGGGCGTCATCAAGGGCGACGCGCCCGACGTCGACCGGATCACCCACCACGTCCTCGGCGACGCCTGCACCCCGGGCAACCCGAAGGAGTGCACCTTCGAGACGGTGCGACCGGTGGTCGACCACTGCATGAACGGCGAACTGGACGACCTGCTCACCTGAGACCTCCTCTGGGTTTTCGGCTTACAGTCGAGGGGGCACCGGGCCGGTTGGCCGGTGCCCCCTCGGCCCGATGTACGGCTATGAGGAAGCGGAGCAGCATGTCGCAGTTCGAGTCCGGGATCGGGCAGTTCGAGTCCGTCGAGGAGGTCGTCGACGCACTGGGCGAGCACGGGTACATCGCCGACACCCGCCTCGCCACCACGGTCTTCCTGGTGAACCGGCTCGAGAAGCCGCTGCTCATCGAAGGCCCCGCGGGCGTGGGTAAGACCGAGCTGGCCAAGGCACTGGCGCTGGCCACCGGCCGCCGGTTGCTGCGGCTGCAGTGCTACGAGGGCCAGGACGAGACGAAAGCCCTCTACGAGTGGGACTACGGCAAGCAACTGCTCTACACCCAGATCCTGCGGGAGAAGATCGGTCAGGTCGTCGCCGACGCCCCCGACCTGGAGACCGCGGTCGACCGGATCGGCGCCCAGGAGAGCGTGTTCTTCTCCGAGCGTTTCCTCGCTTCGCGCCCGCTGCTGGAGTCCATCCGTTCCGAGCAGCCCGTCGTCCTGCTGATCGATGAGGTCGACCGCGCCGACGAGGCGCTGGAGGCGGTGCTTCTGGAGACACTTGCCGAGTACCAGGTCTCCGTCCCCGAGGTCGGCACGTTCACCACCACGACGCCGCCGTACGTGGTGCTGACGTCCAACAACACCCGTGACCTCTCCGCGGCGCTGAAGCGTCGCTGCCTGCATCTCTTCCTGGACTACCCCTCCTCCGAGCGCGAGCTGGAGATCGTCCGCAGCAAGAACACCGGCCTGCCGGACGCGCTCGCCGTGCAGTTGGTCGGCATCGTCCGCGGGCTGCGCGAGCTGGAGCTGCGCAAAGCGCCGTCGATCTCGGAGACCATCGACTGGGCGCGCACGCTCGCCGTCCTCGGGGTCACCGAGCTCAGCGCGGGAGTCCTGTCGGACACCGCGTCGGTCGTCGTGAAATACGACAAGGACGTCCGCAAAGCGATCGGGGCCATGCCCCGGCTGGTCGACCCCAACGCGACCGTCCCGGAGGCCGCCGCCCACGGCCACGGGCACGGCGGTCACGAGGACCACACCCCGCGCCCGGTGAAGGTCGAGGACGACTCCGAGGAGATCGACGGCCGCGCCGTCCGCGCCGCCAAGGACACCCCGGGCCGACACGGCAACACCTACGGCAGCAGGCTCAAGGGCGACGACGCACCGCCCCCGGCCGCTCCGCCGAAGGTGCCCGCCGAGCGCGGCACCCGCAGCTTCGGCGCGGGTCTTGGACGCAAGCGGGCGCTCTGACATGCGCCGCGACGACCGAACCGGAGGGCTGGACTAGTGGAGAACGCGCTTCATCGGTTCGTCCGGTTGCTGCGGTTGCGCGGGGTGCGGATCTCCATTCCCGAGGCGCTCGACGCCATGGCGTGCGCCAAGCAGCCGGGGATGTTGCGCGACAAGGAACAGCTGCGTGCCGCATTGCGCGTCGCGCTGGTCAAAGACCGCCGCGACGAGGAGATCTACGACGAGATCTACGACCAGTTCTTCGCGTTGGTGAAGGTCGGGGGCCAGGACGCGGGCCATGGCCACGGCCACGGCCACGAGGACCTCTCCGATGAGGGCGCGCTCGAGGACTTCACCTTGAGCGAGGAGCCCAGCGACACCCCGCAGCAGGGCCACAGCCACGGCAAGCCCGTCGACATCCGTGACTTCTTCGATCCCGAGGACCTTGCCCAGCAGTACAACCTGCACCAGGAGGCCAACAAGATCGACCTGGCCGCGATGACCGACGAGATCGTGATATCCAAGGACAACCAGGCCATCCAGGGCGAGGGCAGCCGCGTCCAGATCGAGACCGACCGCCTGCACAACGCCGGCACCCCGGGGCAGATCTCCCAGCAGCAGGGCACCAAGGTCGACGCGGATCTGTCGGTCGCCCAGCAGGACGCGCTCCTCGGCTGGCTCAACGCCGTCGACGGGGAGTCGCAGGAGGGCACCGAGGACGACGCGGCGGCGCTGAAGCGCCGCCTCACCGGGGTGCTGGCCGGGCTCCCCGAGGCTCTCAAACGCCACCTCGAGGCGCTGATGGCACTGGAGCACCGGATCGTCGAGGGCGCGGAGAACACGAAGATCGCCGAAGTGGACCGCGTCGGTGAGCACGAGCGTATGGAGCTGGAGGAGTCGCTGCGCCGGCTCGCGCACTCCCTGCACGGCGGGCTCACCCACAAGCGGAAGGTGTCGAGCCGGGGCCGGATCGACTCGGGCCGCACGATGCGCCGCAACATGCGCTTCGACGGCATCCCGTTCGCGCCGGTCACCGTCACGCGCTCCCAGGACAAGCCGCGGCTGGTGATCCTCGCCGACGTGTCGCTGTCGGTACGGGCCACGGCCCGCTTCACCCTGCACCTGGTGCACGGGCTGCAGAACCTGTTCGGGCAGGTCCGCACGTTCGCGTTCGTGTCCGACCTGGTGGAGATCACCGATCTGTTCGAGGACCATCCGGTGGAGCAGGCGCTGGGCCTGGTGTTCGGCGGCGGCATTCTCGACGTCGACGAGAACTCCGACTACGGCGCGGCGTTCGGGAAGTTCCACGAGGACTTCGGCTCCGCGGTCAACCGGCGTTCCACCGTGATCGTGCTCGGCGACGGCCGCGGCAACGGCAACAACCCGAACCTGGAGGCGTTCGGCGAGATCACCCGCCGCGCCCGGGAGACGATCTGGCTCACCCCGGAGCCGCGGTACTCGTGGGGTCTGGGCGGTTGCGACCTGCCCGATTATGCCGAGTACTGCAGCCGGGTACGTGTCGTCCGCGACCTGACCGGGCTGGAGACCGCCGCGCAGGAGATGGCGACGGAGCTCGTCGGCCGCTGACCCCGCAGGCTACCGACGGGCAGAAGATGGTCATGCTCTGGTGATCTCGGCGGTCCTTCCCGGCATCCGAACACGTGCGGCGCCGACCCCCATGCTCGGGTGATCACGTTGTGCCACAACAAGTTGCGGCTCCCCCTCCGGCGTCTGTGAGACACGTGGTCGGTGTGTCGATCACCGCTACGGTGGGTCTGTCGCACGCTAAGGGGGAAGCCGCATGTCCGAGTTCACCGCCGCCCGTGTCCGCCGACGAGCCGTCCCACGACGAGGCTTCCTGCTCGGGACGGGCGGCCTGCTCGCTGCGGGGGTGACCGTCCACCTGACCGGTGCCGGCGGACCCACTGTCACCCGGACGGCAGCCGCGACCACAACGCTGCCCGACGGCAAGGACCCCAGGGACTTCGTCGCCTACGGGTATGCCCCGCTCGAGGTGGAGAGCCAGCGGGAGAGTCTCGCCGAGGACGTCGTGACCTCGACGGCGCTGATGTTCATCCGGCAGAACCTGCCCCTTCCCGACCCCGCGATCCTGGATGACCCCGACAGTTGGGCCGTGCGGATCGAGGGCGTCGCCGAGCCCGGCGAGCTCACCGTCGCCGACCTGCGCAAGCTCGGCCGCACGGAGATCACCGCGCTCATCCAGTGCTCCGGAAACGGCCGCGGATTCGCCGCGCACGGCCCGCCCGGATCACCGTGGCGGGTCGGCGCGATGGGCAACGCGCGCTGGGCCGGGGTGCCGGTCCGCACCGTGGTCGAGGCCCGCGGCGGTCCGGTCGCCGGTGCCCGGTTCCTCACCGCCGCGGGCACCGAGCCGTTGCCGGCGGGCCGCGACCCCCGCGCGCACATCGTCGAGCGTTC
>JBKJPD010000144.1:0-6343 GCA_046595345.1 Pseudonocardia sp. | reverse complement strand
GCTAAGCCCTCCAGCGCCGATGGTACTGCACTCGTTAGGGTGTGGGAGAGTAGGTCGCCGCCGACATCAAGTGTGAGTTGTGGGCCCCCGCCGTGAGGTGGGGGCCCACTTTTTTGTATAATCAGTCCTGTGAGTATCGCGGATGGTTCCGGCGATAACCGTCCGCGACGAGATGATCGCGCCGGCGCCGGTGACCGAAAGAACAGATCAACCCAACCCCGAACCGACGCCGACCGACGTGCCGCCCCCCGGCGTGAGTCGCGGGATGGCGGCGACCGCGCGCCCGAGCGGCGGGAGAGCCGCGGTCGTGACGACCGTGGTGCCACCGGCCAGGTAGGTACCGGATGGTCCGGCGGCTCGAGCGACCGCCGTGCCCGGCCGACCGAGGGTGCGCGTGGTCGCTCGGGTCCGGGTGGTAATCCTGCAGCCCGCCGTGACACCGGTTCCCGGAGCACGGGTAGCGCTCGAGATGCGGCGCGCCGGGACGAGCGACGTGGCGAAGGTGCGCGGACGTCCGGGCAGCGTTGGGAAGGTCGTCGCGACGACGATCGCCGAGGCGGCGCCGCGGGCGGCGACCGCGACCGGAATCGCGGCGACGGCGGCTGGACCGGTCGCGACGGCACCCCGGATCGTCGGGGCGCGCCCGATCGTGGAGCCGGACACGGCGGTCCGTCCGCACGCGGAGCGGGCCGGGATGCCGGCCCTCGCGGTACGAGTCGTGCTCGCGACGACCGCCCCGCTGGTGACCGGGGGTTCGCTGCCCGGGCGCCCGGTGGTGACCGTGCAGGTGGAGACCGTCCGGGCACGGGCGGTGCCCGCGGTGGCGAATGGCGCGGCGGGTCGCGGCCCGATGAGGGCCGCCCCGACCGTCGGGGTGGTGGCGCAGGCGCAGGTCAACGGTCCGAGGGCGGGTATCGCTCCGGTGGTGACCGCAACCGTTCCGGTGGTGGCGGGCAGTCGGGCGGTGGCGGCTATGCGGGCGCGCGCTCGGGGAACTGGAAGGAACGCTCCGATACCGACCGGCCCGCGGCGGATGCTCGTGGACCCCGGTCCGACGACCGTGGTGGCTCCCCGCGTTCGGACCGCCCGTCGTGGACACCGCGTTCGGATGACCGTGGAGGTGCGGGCCGCACCGATCGGGCTCCGCGTTCGGATGACCGTGGTGGTGCGGGCCGCACCGATCGTCCGGCGCGGACACCGCGCTCCGACGAGCGGCGTACCTCTACCGGTGACGGCGTAGGGCGTGGCGGATCGACATACCGCCCGAGCAGTGAGCGGAGCGCGGCCGAACGGTCGAGTGGAAGCTCATCCGGCGGCGAGCGCCGCACCTGGGCGCCGCGTAGCACCGACGATCGCGCGGATCGTGGAACCTCCGGTACCGGAGCGGATCGCTCCACGCCATCGGACCGCCGTCGCGCCGAGAGCCCCGGTGTTCGTGGCGGAGACCGAGTTGCCGGGTCCACCGGAGCCCGGGCGGAGCGTGTGACTGAGGCTCGTGGCGGATCCGACTACCCGACCAGGCCCGGTACGGGCAGTGCCGACCGTCGATCTGACGCACCGCGCGGCGGTGCACGGGAGCGGACCGGTGGCTACGAGCGGCCGGCAGCCTCCGAACGTCCCACCCGAAGCGCGGGGGGCAGTGACCGCGCACCGGCGGAACGCAGCCGATACGGCAGCCGCCCCGTTGAGGACAACCGCAGTGGGGGCCGGTCGACCAGTGCTCATGGCCGTCCCGATCGCGCTGGAAGCCGCTCGGGAGGGCGGCCGACCGAGGGCGTTCAGCAGGCGAGCGTCGTCGAGCCGGCACTGCCCGACAGCATCGTCGCGGCCGACCTCGACCCCGATGCCCGCCGTGATCTGCGCGGCCTGCAGAAGGACACCGCGGACATGGTCGCGCGGCATCTCGTCGCGGCCGGGACCCTGGTCGAGGACGACCCTGCACAGGCCCTGCTGCACGCGCGTTTCGCGCGGCGACGGGCATCCCGGATCGCGGTGGTTCGCGAGGCCGCCGGCATCGCGGCCTATCACGCGGGCGAGTGGAACGAGGCCCTCGGTGAGTTGCGCGCGGCACGTCGCATGGGGGGCGGACCTGGTCACCTTGCCGTGATGGCCGACATCGAGCGTGCCCTCGGACGCCCGGAACGGGCGTTGGAACTCGCCCGGGGTCCGGAGGTCCGCGAGCTGGGCCGGGCGGATGCGATCGAGTTGGCCATCGTCGCAGCGGGCGCCCGACGGGACCTCGGCGAACTCGACGCCGCTGTCGTGGGCCTGCAGATCCCGGAGCTCGACCCGAGCCGTCGGGATCCCTGGAGTGCCCGGCTGTTCTACGCCTACGCCGACAACCTTCTCGCGGCCGGACGGGAATCCGATGCCCTCCAGTGGTTCGTGCACACCGTCGACGCCGACACCGACGGTGAGACGGACGCCGACCGGCGGCTCGCCGATCTCTCCGGCGATCCGCTGGCCGACGACGACATCGAGTTCGACGTGGAGGATCGTGAACCCACCGGCGATGCCTCGAATGTCGTGATCGAGTCGGTGGATCAGGTGATGAACGACCCGGACGACGACGCGCTGTCGAGCGACGCCTCCGGCGTGCGGCCCGACGGCGCTGCGGAGGTCGGCCCGGAAATGGTCGGCCCGGAAACGGCCGACACCGATGTCGTGGTCGTCGATTCCGAACAGGTCGACGGCGAGCACGCGACGGACAGTGCCGTATCCGAGGTCCCGGGTGCGGCCGACGATCAGATCGGGGTGGCGGCGGTGGGCCCCGTGGTCGTGGCGCCCGACGACGACGGGACCGCACGGTGACCGACCTTCTCGACCGCTACGACATCCTGCTGGCCGATCTCGACGGCACGCTCTACCGCGGTCCCGTGGCCGTTCCGGGTGCCGTCGAGGCCCTCCGCGCGGCGGCGGAGCGCGGTGTCCGCACCGTCTACGTCACGAACAACGCGTCGCGACGGCCCGGGGAGGTGGCGAAGCACCTCGGCGAACTGGGGTTCGCTGCGTCGGCCGACGACGTCGTCACGAGCTCGCAGGCCGCGGCGGCGATGCTGGCCCAACGGCTCCCGCCGGGCGCGCTGGTGTTGGTGATCGGTACCGATGCGCTGGTGGAGGAGGTGACGGCCGTCGGCTTGGGGATCACACCACGGGCCGAGGAGGCCGTCGCGGTCGTCCAGGGGCACAGCCCGGACACCGGGTGGCGGGTGCTCGCCGAGGCGACGGTCGCGTTGCGGGCCGGTGCGCTGTGGGTCGCCTGCAACCTCGACCCCACGCTGCCCACCGAGCGCGGGCCGTTGCCGGGCAACGGGTCGATGGTGGCTGCGCTGCGCACCGCGTCGCAGCGCGAGCCGCTGGTTGCGGGCAAGCCTGCCCCGGCGCTGCTGCACGACGCGGTGCGCCGCAGCGGGGCGCGGCGGCCGTTGATGATCGGCGACCGGCTCGACACCGACATCGAGGGCGGCCGGGCCGCGGGGACGGCGACATTGCTCGTCCTCACGGGGATCTCCGACGCGGCCGAGTTGCTCGCCGCCGCACCTGCGCTGCGTCCCGACTACGTCGCCGCCGATCTCGGCGCGCTCGTGCGCAGTCCCGAGGACCTTGCGCCCGGACCACGACCGGGCTGGTCGGTCCGGGTACCGGAGCAGGGCAGTCTGGTGCTGACGGCCGAGGCACCGGACGGGGCCGATCCGGTCGATGCGCTGCTCGCCCTGTGCGCAGCGCACTGGGCCGCGGGCGGCGGGGCTGTCCGGGTGCGTGCCGAGGGCACAGCCGCAACGATGGCATTGCAGGAGCTCGGGCTCGGTGGTGCCCAGGACGGTGGCGGGGAGGACGGGTCGGCTGGAGTGGCGGCCGCCGCGACATCCTTAGGCGGATCGCTCACCGATGTCGGGACCGTGATCGACACGGGGGGAGTACCGCGATGACCGTCCCCGGGCCCGGACCACGACCCGCCGATCCGCGCTCGCATCCGCCGGACCCCGTCGGAGCGGTCGTCGGCGCCATGACCGGGCTCGACGGGCTTGCCGACCGGCCGCTCGCCGAGCACGCCGACGTGTTCGAGCGGGTGCACGCGGCACTGGCCGGAGCGCTCGCAGCCGGCTCGGTGTGACCACAGTGGTCATCCGAGCCCGACTCGATGCCGAGCTTGTCCGGCGTGGGCTGGCGCGGTCCCGGCAGCAGGCCGCGGAGCTGATCGAACAGGGCCGCGTCGCGGTGCGAGGGATCACAGCGGGCAAGGCCGCGACGGTCGTGGACCGCGACACCCCCGTGACCCTGACGAAGACCGGGGAACGCGAGTGGGCATCCCGCGGGGCGCACAAGCTGATCGGGGCGCTCGACGCCTTCGCCGTGGACGTCACCGGCGTGCGCTGTCTCGACGCGGGCGCCTCCACCGGCGGGTTCACCGACGTGCTGCTCGACCGGGGTGCCGCGCACGTCGTGGCCGTCGACGTCGGCTACGGGCAGCTCATCTGGCGCCTGCAGAGCGACGACAGGGTTCAGGTGCACGACCGCACCAACGTCCGCGCGCTGGAGCCCGAACCGATCGGCGGCCCGGTGGACCTGACCGTCGCGGACCTGTCGTTCATCTCGCTGCGCACCGTCCTGCCGGCGCTCGTGGCCTGCACAGCCGCCAACGGCACACTGATACCGATGGTCAAACCGCAGTTCGAGGTCGGTCGCGAGCGCCTGGGATCCGGCGGTGTCGTGCGCGATCCCGCGCTGCGCCTCGCTGCCCTCACCGAGGTGAGCGCCGTCGCGCGCACGCTCGGCCTGGTGCTGCGCGGTGCCGTCGCGAGCCCGCTGCCGGGCCCGTCGGGCAACGTCGAGTTCTTCCTGCTGCTCGGGCGCCACGGAACCGATGTCGGCGACGGGGCGCTGGGCGCGGCCGTGCGGGACGGTCCCGGGTGAGTACTCGCGAGGTGCTCGTCGTCCTGCACGCCGGGCGGGAGACCAACCGGCGCACCGCGACGAGGGTCGCGCAGCGGCTCGCCGCGTCGGGGGTCCGGCTGCGGGTGATCGGCGAGGAATGGGCCGAGGTACAGGACGGGGACATGCCGCCCGGGCTCGCACCGCGAGTCGTCGACGGCCGGCCGGGGTGCGCCGAGGGTGCCGAGGTGGTGCTCGTCCTCGGTGGGGACGGCACGCTGCTGCGCGCCGCCGAGATGGCGAGGCCGGTCGGGGTGCCGCTGCTCGGGGTCAACCTGGGCCGCGTGGGTTTCCTCGCCGAGACCGAGGAGGAGTCCCTCGACGACGCGCTCGACGCGCTCGTGAGCGGCAGCTACGCCGTCGAGGAACGCATGACCCTCGACGCCGTCGCCCGCTCCAACGGTGACGTGCTGGCGCGGACGTGGGCGCTCAACGAGGCGGCGGTGGAGAAGTCCGTACGCGGGCGGATCCTCGAGGTGGTGCTGGAGGTGGACGGGCGACCGGTGTCGGCGTTCGGCTGCGACGGGGTGCTGTGCGCCACCCCCACCGGTTCCACGGCCTACGCGTTCTCCGCGGGCGGCCCGCTGGTGTGGCCGCAGGTCGAGGCGTTGCTGCTGGTGCCGAGCAACGCGCACGCGTTGTTCGCCCGCCCGATGGTGATCTCCCCGAACAGCGAGGTGGCGATCGAGGTGGACCCGTCGGGGCCGCCCGCCGTGCTGGACTGTGACGGGCGTCGTACCTACCCGCTGCCGCCCGGTACCCGGGTGGAGCTCTGCCGCGGCGCCATGCCGGTGCGCATGGTGCGGCTGGACGGACAACCCTTCGCCGACCGGCTCGTGCGCAAGTTCAACCTGCCGGTCCGAGGCTGGCGGGGCGCTCCACACTGAGTGTCGCGGCGTTCGCCTACGATGCGCCCCATGCTGGCCGAGATGCGGATCCAGGGCCTCGGCGTGATCGACGACGCCACCCTGGAACTGGACGCCGGGCTCACCGTGCTCACCGGCGAGACCGGTGCCGGCAAGACGATGGTGGTCACCGGTCTGTCGCTGCTCGGTGGCGGCCGCGGTGAGGCGTCCCGGGTCGCCGCCGGGGCCAGCCGGGCCGTGGTGGAGGGGCGGTTCACCGCCGACGCCGCCGTGATGGCGGTGGCCGACGAGGTGGGCGCCGACGCCGACGACGACGGCACCCTGATCGCCGTGCGGACCGTGGGTGCTGACGGCCGGTCGCGGGCCCACCTCGGCGGCCGATCGGTGCCCGTCGGGGTGCTGAGTCGCCTCGCCGAGGTGACTCTGGCGGTGCACGGGCAGAACGACCAGCTGCGGCTGCTGCGCCCCGCCGAGCAGCGGGGGATGCTGGACCGGTTCGCGGGCGCGGCCGTCGCGGACCCGTTGGAGCGCTACCGCGTCGTCAG
>JBKJPD010000098.1:0-11437 GCA_046595345.1 Pseudonocardia sp. | reverse complement strand
GCGTTGGCTGGCCCGTGCCTCGCGGCTGCGTTCCGACGGGCGTCGCGACGTCGTCGGCGTCCTGCTGGCGGAGTGGACGCGCAACGCGCGCCGCGTTCGCCGGTTGCACGAGAAGCTGTTCTACCGGCCGCTGCTCACCTCGGTGTCGCGGCTGTCGCCCGACACGGCCCGGCTGTCGGAGGCGGCCGCCGCGGCGCGGCTCGGCGCGCTGGGCTGGGCGTCGCCGGAGGGAGCACTCAACCACCTGCGGGCGCTGACGTCGGGGGTGTCCCGGGCCGCGGCGATCCAGCACACGCTGCTGCCCGTGTTGCTCGACGACCTCGCCCGCAGCCCCGATCCCGACCGTGGGCTGCTCGCCTACCGGCGCGTTTCCGAGGCGCTCGCGACCACGCCGTGGTACCTGCGGCTCCTGCGGGACGAGGGGATGGTGGCGCAGCGGCTGATGCGGTTGCTCGGCACCTCCGCGCTGGTGCCCGACCTGCTGGTACGAGCACCGGAGGTGCTGCAACTGCTCGCGGGTCGGACCGCGGGCCGGGCCGACGAGCTGTGCCGCGACCCGGCGGAGGTCGCCTCGTCGCTGCGCACCACCGTGGCGCGCCAGCAGGACCCGGACACTGCCGCGGCCGCCGCCCGCTCCCTACGCCGCCACGAGATGCTGCGCGTGGCGTGTGGCGACCTGCTCGGTGTGCTCTCGACCGAGGAGGTGTGCGCGGCTTTGAGCGCGGTCTGGGTGGCAGTGCTGCAGGCGACCCTGGAGTCGGTGCAGCGGGCACTGGCGGTCGGTCCCGTCCCGGCCCGGATCGCGGTGATCGGGATGGGGCGGCTCGGCGGTGCCGAGCTCGGCTACGGCAGCGACGCCGACGTCCTGTTCGTCTGCGAGTCCATCGCAGGCGCGACGGACCAGGACGCCGTTCGCTACGCCACGACCGTGGCCGAGACGGTCCGCCGCCGCCTGGGCGCGCCGAGCCCGGACCCGGCGCTGCTCGTCGACGCAGACCTGCGTCCGGAGGGCCGGTCCGGCCCGCTGGTTCGCACCCTGGACTCCTACCGTGCGTACTACGCGCGCTGGTCGGAGGCGTGGGAGGCGCAGGCGCTGCTTCGGGCCCGGCCGGTGGCTGGTGACGGCGACCTCGGGCGCCGGTTCGTCGAGCTGATCGACCCGATCCGGTACCCGCCCGCCGGGCTGGAGCCGGCGACCGTCACCGAGATTCGCAGGATCAAGTCCCGCGTCGACGCCGAGCGACTGCCCCGCGGGGCCGATCGAAGCCTGCACACGAAACTCGGCCTCGGTGGCCTCGCCGACGTCGAATGGACGGTGCAACTGCTCCAGCTCCAGCACGCGGGCGACCTGCCCGAGCTGCGCACCACCTCGACGCTCGATGGGCTACGGGAGGCGAGCGAGGCCGGGCTGCTCACCGGCGAGGACGCCGCTGCCCTGGCCGCGGGCTGGACGACCGCCACCAGGGCCCGCAACGCGGTGATGCTCGTCAAGGGCAAACCCGGCGACCAGCTGCCGCGCTCCGGGCGGGAGCTGGCCGCCGTGGCTTTCGCGCTCGGGTACCCGACCGACGGTGACTCGGGTGTGTTCCTCGACGACTATCGGCGGGTCACCCGGCAGGCCCGCGCGGTCGTCGAGCGGATCTTCTACGGCTGGTGACCGACGAGTCGGTACGAACCGCCGCGCGGGTCGGTACACCTCGTCGACCGAACCGACACGGGGTGGCTACCTCGTCAACGGCGCCCTCCCTCGACGCCATGTGACGTTCGCGCTCGCCGGCTCGCCGGTACCGGGGCGCTGATGAACCGGGCCGCTCACGCGGGCGGTGTCGGTCTCCGGGCAGACTGCGGTCCGTGGGCGGGGTCGATATCGCGGTGGTGCTGCAGTTCGTGGTCGACACGGCGATGCGGGTGTTCACCGACCGTCCCGGGGAGCTGGCCGCTGCGGGGCTGGCCCTCGTCGCGGTCGTCTGGTCGGTGTCGTGGCGCTGGACGCGCACCGTCGTGACCATCGCCCACGAGGGCGGGCACGCGCTCGTCGCCGTGCTCGCGGGGCGCGGGCTGACCGGCATCCGGCTGCACGCCGACACGTCCGGGCTGACGGTCTCCACGGGCGCCCGCCGTGGCCCGGGGCTGGTGTTCACGTTCCTCGGTGGCTATCCGGCGCCGTCACTGCTGGGGCTGGGCGGGGCGCTGCTCGTCGCGGCCGACCGCCCGGCGCTGATGCTGTGGATCGCGCTGGCACTGCTCGCCGCCACATTGATCCACATTCGGAACCTGTTCGGGGCGCTCGCCGTGTTCTGTACCGGCGCGTTGGTCGCGACGGTCGCATTGTGGGCGTCACCCCGCGTGCAGGACGGGTTCGCGGCCGGGCTGTGCTGGTTCCTGCTGTTCGGTGGGCTGCGGGCGATCCGGGAACTGCAGCACGGTAGGCGGCGGGGCCGGCACCGCGACTCCGACGCCGACATGCTCGCCCAGCTCACCCGGGTGCCGGGCGGAATGTGGACGGCTGCGTTCGGGTTGCTGGCGGGTGTGGCTGTGATCACTGCTGCCTCGGTCCTGCTGTTGTAGTCGACTTCCGGAGGATGGACCTATGACCAGCCCGAATGACTGGAACTCGAAGATCGTCGAGGAGTTCCGTACCAACGAGGGACGGGTGGGCGGCCAGTTCGAGGGCGCCCCGATGATCCTGATCCACCACGTCGGCGCGAAGTCCGGCACCGTGCGCGTGAACCCGCTGGTCTACTTCCCCCAGCCCGACGGTCGCATCGTGATCATCGCCTCCAAGGCGGGCGCCCCGACCAACCCGGACTGGTACCACAACCTCAAGGCCAACCCGAAGATCGACGTCGAGATCGGCACCGAGACCTTTCCGGTCGACGTGACCGAGGTTGACGGGGTCGATCGTGCGGGGATCTGGACGCGCGTCGTCGCCGCCATGCCGGGCTTCGGCGAGTACCAGGACAAGACCACCCGCCCGATCCCGGTGCTGGTGCTGACCCGCGCGGGCTGAGGCAGGATCGGGCCCGCAGATCATCGTCGACCGAAGGACCAACCCATCGTGAGCATCTCCCTGGACCAGGCCCAGACCATCGTGTCCGCCGCACTGGCGCACGGCACCGAGCAGGGCTTCAACCCGCTCACCGTGGCCGTCCTCGACCCCGGCGGCGCGCTCGTCGCGCTCGGTCGTCAGGACGGCTCGGGCAACCTGCGCCCCGACATCGCGGTCGCGAAGGCGTGGGGTGTGCTCGGCATGGGCATGACCAACCGGGCGATCGCGGCCCGCGCCGCCGACTCGCCGGAGTTCTTCACCTCGGTCGCCGCGCTGGCCGGCGGGAAGATCCTCTCGGTGCCCGGCGGGGTCTTCGTCCGTGACGGCGACGGTCGACTGCTCGGTGCCGTCGGCGTCACCGGTGACGCCTCGCTCAACGACGAGGCCGCGGCCCTGGCCGGGATCGCGGCGGTCGGGCTCGTGGCCCAGACCGGGGCCGAAGGCTGACCTCTCCGACGACAGCAGGTCCGGCGTCCCGGACCCGCGCGGGGCTGGTGCTCGCGCTGGTCTCGGCGGTGACGTTCGGGCTGTCGGGCCCGCTCGCGAGTGCCCTGATCGCCGTGGGCTGGTCGGCCAACGGCGCGGTGCTCGTCCGTCTGGGCGGGGCGGCCGCGATTCTGCTCATCGTCCTCGCGGTCACCCGCCCCGGCGTGCTCGTGGCGTTGCGTGCCGACGGGCCGGCGCTGGTGCTCTACGGAGTGCTCGCGACGGCGATGGTCCAGGTGGCGTTCTTCAATGCCCTGCGGTACCTGCCGGTGGCGATCGCGCTGCTGTTGGAGTATCTCGGGCCGATCCTCGTGATCGGCTGGGTGTGGCTGGTGCGCCGCCGGCCTCCGTCGCGGCGAACGCTCGCCGGCGGCGCGATCGCGCTGGTGGGGCTGTCGCTGGTAGTGCAGGTGTGGTCCGGAGGGGGGCTGCGGGCCGAGGGCCTCGCCTGGGGGTTCACCGCGGCGGTCTGCCAGGCGTCGTATTTCCTGATCGCCGACCGGACGGGCAGCGCCACCCCGCCGCTGGTGCTCGCGGGGGTCGGGATGACGGTCGGCACGGCGGTCGTCGCGCTGCTCGGGCTGGTGGGCGTGCTGCCCATCGTGATCGACACCGCGGCCGCGGGGGTGCTGCTCGCCGGCGTCGACGTCGGGTGGCCAGTGGCGGCGACGCTGCTGATCGTCGTCTGCACGGTGATCGCCTACCTCACAGGGGTGGCCGCCATCGTCCGGATCGGGGCGTCCCGCGGATCGCTGGTGGCGCTGCTCGAAGTGGTTGCCTCGTTCGTCGCGTCGTGGCTGCTGCTCGGGCAGGTGCCGGCAGCCGTCCAGGTGGGGGGTGGGGTGCTGATCCTGGCGGGTGTCGCCCTGACGGTTTCCCCGGGGAAACGTTCGGGAAGTCTCTGGTATCCACCTGACCAAGGAGACCGTGACATGGCACTCGACAAGAAGATCGATCACAAGGCCGAGGACCTGAAGGGCAAGGTCAAGGAAGGCGCGGGCAAGGCCACCGGTGATCGCGAGCTCGAGGCGGAAGGCAAGACCGACCAGGCCTCCGGAAAATTGAAGCAGGCCGGGGACAAGGTCAAGGACGCGATCAAGTCTGTCACCGACAAGAAGTAGCGCGACGACGCAGTAGCGTCGGCGCGAACGGGTCGAAGACCCCCCGGGGCGCGCCGGGGCACGCCCCTGCCACCGCGATGCGCCCCGTCGCGGGGCAAGTATGCGGGGCTCGACCCGGGTCCTTTCCCTTCGGTCGGCCTGTCGCCGCCGCGCGGATCGCCGCCCCGGTCGGCCTCCGGCCCCCCCACGTGGGTCACACCGATACCGCGACCGGGCCGTGATGATGCGAAGGTGGGGCAATGACCACCTCCGGCGCCGCCGAGTTCGACGTGTTGATCGAGATCCCGCGAGGCAGCCGCAACAAGTACGAGGTGGACCACGCCACCGGCCGGATCCGCCTGGACCGCACCCTTTTCACCGCCACCCAGTACCCGGGTGACTACGGCTACGTGGAGAACACCCTCGGCGAGGACGGGGACCCGCTCGACGCACTCCTCATCACGGTCGGAGAGCCGCTGTTCCCCGGAATCCTGGTGCTGTGCCGGACCATCGGCATGTTCCGGATGACCGACGAGGCGGGCGGCGACGACAAGCTGATCTGCGTGCCGGCCCACGACCCGCGGCTGGATCACATGCGCGACATCCACCACATGCCGGAGTTCCACCGCCTCGAGGTGCAGCACTTCTTCGAGATCTACAAGGACCTCGAGCCCGGCAAGAGCGTCGAAGGGGCGTCCTGGGAGGGTCGGGTAGCGGCCGAGGCCGAGATCGTGGCCTCCCGGAAGCGGTTGGCGGAGTTCGAGGCGCTCACCGCCGAGCACTGAGCCGCCCGTAGGCCGATGGGGTGCCCGGCGGCTCTGCGAGGTCTGCCCGGGACCCACGGTGGCGGAGCGAGGAGCGGGAAGCCGCTGGTCATCGTGACCTCCCGTTCAGGTCACATCAGGTCGGCATGGTGGCGTTGCGCCACTTCGGGGTGCGAGCGGAACCAGCCTTTGAGCGCGTTGTCCCCGAACCTCGGCAGCATCGCGTTGTGCTCGTTCTCCGTGACGCCCGGCGCGTGTGCGGCGAGCTCGGGCGTCAGGGGCACGGGATGCAGCGTGGCGTCAAGGCGCGGTGACCAGAACATCCCGATCGACTGCCGCGTCGCCTTCGGCGCGCAGGGGAGCACCCGGTGGACCGTGGCCACGAGGTACCCGTGGGTGGCCACCTCCAGCATCTCCCCGACGTTGATCACCAGCGCGTCGTCGACCGGAGGGACGTCGATCCACCGATCCGAGCGCGACGGGCGGGCCTGCAGCCCACCGGAGGAGTCCTGCAACAGGAGCGTCAAGAAACCCCAGTCGGCGTGCGGGCCGACGCCCTGTGCCTGCGGGCCGTCGGTGTCGTCGCCGACGTAGCGGATGAGCTTGCCGAACCAGTGCGGCTCGTCGGCGAACGCGTCGTCGAAGTGGCCCTCGGGCAGGCCGAGTGATGCGGCGAGCGCCCTGGTCAGTTCCGTGCCGACCCGGCCGAGCAGCTCCGCCCAGGCCAGCACGATCCCGCGCAGCTCGGGGAGTTGCGCGTCGGGCCACTGGTTGGGGCCCTGTAACAACCGGTACGGCGCGTCCCAGTCGTCGTGGGGCAGTGGCACCTGCTCGGGAGCGAAGTCGAGCTGCTCGCGGGCGTCGGCACGGCCCGCCGTGATCTCGTGCCCGAGCCGCGTATAGCCGCGGAAGTGCGGCGACCGCCGGTTGTCCAGAGCCAACCGGTCGGCGAGCGGCAGAGCGAAGAAGCGCCGTGTCGCGTCCGTCAGCTCCTCGATCTGGCCCGGCACCGCCCCGAAATGCGTGAGCTGGAGGAACCCGATCTCGTGCAGCGCGGTGCGCAGGCGCTCCAGGAAGGCCCCCGTGAATCGGCCGGTGCCATCGCGGGCGTCGTCGAGTCGCAATACCGGGATTGACATGTCCTCATCCTGCTACGGCACGCCCGAGTACGTCGAGAACGACCCCGCGAGCGGTCAGCCCAGCACAGCACCGACCAGCAGGCCGAGGCCGAAGGTCGCCGCAGCCGCGGCCGTCCCGATCGCGAGTTGGCGCAGTGCCCGGCGTAACGGAGGCCCGCCGGACAGCACGCCGACGGTGGCGCCGGTGAGCATCAGGGCGAGCCCGACGAGCACCGTGGCCGTGACGATCGCGGTGGCGCCCTCGAGCCCGATGAGGAAGGGCACGACCGGGATGGCGGCACCCGTGGCGAAGAACGCGAAGCTCGACGCCGCCGCGCCGAGACCGCTGCCCACGACGTCGGTGCGGTCGCCGCCCGCTATGCGGACCTCGCCGACCTCGCCGGGCTCGACCGATCGGGCGGGGTCTGCACTGCGCAGTACCGCGCGGGCCCGGCGGGCCGCCTCGTCGGCGGGGATCCCGCGAGCCCGGTAGACCAGCGCGAGCTCGTTGGCGTCGACATCGAGATGGCGCAGCATCGTATGCGCGTCGCGGACATCGGGGGCCGACGCCGCGAGCAGTTCCCGCTGCGAGTGCACCGACACGAACTCCCCGGCCGCCATCGACAGCGCCCCGGCCAGCAGCCCGGCCAGACCCGTCAGCAGGGCGGTGGCGGTGGTCGCCCCACCACCGACGACGCCGAGCACCAGCGCCAGGTTGCTGACCAACCCGTCGTTCGCACCGAAGACCGCCGCGCGGAACGACCCCGAGACCCGGGCGCGGCCGCGGGCCGCGAGCCCGCGCACGACTTCCTCGTGCACCCGCTCGTCGGCCGCCATGGCTGCAGTGGCGTCGATATCGGAGCGGTAGGGCGACCGCGTCTCCGCCCGCTGGGCGAGCGCCAGGACGAACACCGACCCGAAGCGCCGGGCCAGCAACGCCAGCACCCGCATCCGGGCGGCGCCCCGCCGAGCCTTGCCGACGTCGTCGCCGAGCAGCCGGGTCCAGTGGGCGGCGTGGCGCTCCTCGGCCACGGCCAGCCCGAGCAGGATCTCCTGCTCCTCGCCGGATCGACGGGTGGCGAGGTCGCGATAGACCCTTGCCTCCTCACGCTCGTCAGCCAGCAGTTGCCGCCAGCGGCGGATGGATCGTGGGGACGACACCTGGGCGGGGTTGGTCACCGGTTGATTCTCCCCCGTTGTGGGTCAGCCGGTTCGAGGACCGCCCTGCCGGGTGGCGGCGGTCACTCCACCCGGCCCGCCTTGGGTCCCACTCGTGAGGACCCGGCGGCCCGACGCCCCACGGGGGTGAAGCCGGCGAATGGCCGAGCCCGCTCGCCGCCAGGATCGTCGGGCTGGTCGGGCCTTCGGCGACCTACGCCGGGCGGACCATTGACGCTGGTCAGGGGAGCTCGACCGTCGCGGTGACGGGGAGGTGATCGCTGGGACCGCGCGACCCGACCCGCACGTCGTGGATCCCGACGCCGCGACCCAGGATGTGATCGAGCTGCATCCTCGGCCGCCACGCCGGGTATGTGGGGGCGGCCGCGCGGGTGGTCCATCCGGTGCCCAACAGGGCGGGTTGTAGCAGCGGCAGCGGCAGGTTCAGGTCGCCGAGCAATACCGCGGGTACGTCGTCGGCGCACGCCCGGATGAATGCGGCGGCGATCCGCGCCTGTCGCATGCCGCGCCACACCATGAAGGACAGGTGCGTCGTGGCCACCACGAGACCTCCCGCGCGTGCGCGCAGCACCACCCGCGGTTCGTGGTCCCACGTCGGCAGAACCCGCCCGACGTCCTCGGGGCGTCGCTCGCCCGGTCCACCGCCCGGCAGCGCGAACCGCGTCACTTCGCACAGCCGGCGACGGCTGATCAGGCCGACCCCGTATGCCGGTCCACCCGGGTCCGTCCCCCCGCCCGGCCCGTGCCGCCAGCCGTGTTGCGGCTCGCCGAGCAGCGCGGGCGCGAACACTCCGTGCCCGCCGAGGCGTCGCGCGAGTTCGGCGACCTGGTCGACCCCGCCGGAGCGCCGTTGCTCCCGGTCCACCTCCTGCACGGCCACCACATCGGCGTCGAGCGCGTCGATCGCCGCAGCCACGGCACCGAGGTCGACCCGGCCGGTGCGGACGTCGAGTCCGTGCAGGAGGTTCCAGGTGGCGACCTTCATGGGCTCATTCGACAGGTTCGTTCCTCTCGCCGGGACGTGGATTCGATCACCCCGCTACTCCAGGCTCGCGAGCGGGTCGGCCCGCGCGAGGTCGGGATCGTCGACGGCGAGGGTGCGGGCCCGGCCCGGGCCGGTGCTGCGGGTCTCGAATCGCACGGTGACGCGCCCGTGGCCCGCTCCCTGCACCCAGCCGTGCCCGTACTCGGGATGCCGCACGTCGTCGCCGGGCCGCCAGGGTCGGGGCGCCTGCACCTCCTCGGTACCGGGCGGTGGTGTGTCGGAATCGGCGCCGAGGTTCAGGACATCGACCTCCGCGGTGATGGTGTCGAACAGGGCGGGCGGTGGGTCGTCGCCCAGTCCGGCCAGTGACACCCCGATCAGGCGCACCCCGCCGTCGGGGACCGCGGCCAGTGCCAGCCGTTGCGCGACGGCGGTGAGCGCGGCCAGGTCGGTGCTCGCTGCGGCGGCTGTCTCCGAGCGGCTGGTGGTGGCGAAATCGGCGCCGCGGACCTTGACGGTGACGGTGCGGGCCGCCCGACCGGAGGCGACGAGCCGCCGGTGTGCGGCCCGGGTCATGCGGGCCACGGCCTCGTGCACGGCGCTCATGGCGGTGAGATCGGCGTCGAACGTGGTCTCGGCGCTCACCTGCTTCGCCGCTCCGCGGGGCGCGACGGGCCGGTCGTCGACGCCGCGGGCGAGCCGGTGCAGTTCGCTGCCCATCGCGTTGCCGAGCAGGCTCGTGACCTCGCGCAGGTCGAGCGCGGCGAGTTCGCCCACGGTCTGCACCCCGGCCCGGTGCAGCGTCGCCTCCGCGACGGGGCCGATGCCCCACAGGGCCCGAACGGGCAGCGGATCGAGCACGGTGCGCTCCTGAGCGAGGGCGACGACGCGCAGACCGTCGGGCTTGGCCAGCTCTGAGGCGATCTTGGCGAGCTGCTTGCCCGATCCCGCGCCGACCGACGCCGGGAGCCCGGTGGCGGCCCGGACCGCCGCCCGCAGCGCGATGCCGAACCGCTCCACCGCCGCGACGCCCGCCCCCGCGAGGGCGGGCGGTTCGAGGAACGCCTCGTCCAATGACACCGGCTCGAGTACCGGCGCCGCATCGGCCAGTACTCCCATGACCTGCTCGGACAGTGCCTGGTAGAGCGCGAACCGCGGCGGCAGGACCACAGCGTGGGGGCACAGCCGCCGCGCGTGTCCCATCGGCATCGCTGACCGGGCCCCGAACACCCTGGCCTGGTAGCTGGCACCCGCGACCACGCTGCGTGGCCCCAGGCCGCCCACCAGCACCGGCCGGTCCCGCACGGTGGGCCGCGTGAGCTGCTCGGCGGCGGCGAAGAACGCGTCCATGTCCAGGTGCAGCACCCAGCGCGCCCCGTTCACGACTCCATCATCGCGCGCACGCTCAACGGAGGTTGCCGGCGAGCAGCGCGTTCCCGTCCAACTCATCGATCGAATGCGGCGCCTCACCCACGCCGGCTATCGCTGCCGCGTAGCAGGCGGCCGGGCGGAGGTCTCGTAGCCAGAGCGGCGTGTCCGGGGCACGGTCGCCCGTCCAGCTCTCGACGCCGTGCGGGCCGAGCGTGATCGTCGCCATCGGCGTCGACAGGCCGTCGCCGGTGGCTTTGAGCAGCGCTTCCTTCCGGGTCCAGGTGATGAAGAAGGCGCCCGGTGCGATCGGGCCTACGCGGGCCAGTTCGGTGGGGGAGTAGGCGTGGCGGGCCATTCCGGGTAGGTCGGGCAGGTCGCGCACCTGTTCGACGTCGAGTCCCACAGGGCCTGCGGTGTTCACCGCGACGCCGACGAGGTCCGCGGCGTGGGTCAGCGAGAAGTGGGGCCCGGCCAGCGTCGGCTTGCCGTGCTGCCCACCGCAGCGACACGTGCGGTCGAGGACGAGTGCACCGGGCGGGCGGCGGAGGTGCTCGGCGAGCACGAGCCGGGTCAGCGCGTGTGCCGCGAGGTAGCGCGCCGCGTCGGCGGCCCGGCGGAAACGGGTCAGCCGTTCGCGCTCGTGGGCGTCGAGGAGCGCGACGAGCCCGGGCGCGGTGTCCGGGGTGACGGGTGCTGCCCACCACACCCGGCAGCAGAGATCGGCGCCCACGCCGACCATCGTCAGACGGCGCGGGACGCGGTCGCCACCGACCCGTGGACGCGGGACCGGCGGCACCGGTGATCCGGATCGACCCGTGGCGGGCGGTGCTACGTCGACGGGGCCGTCGTTGCCGTGGTCGTCGGCGGGGCAGGCAGCGGGGAGGCGGACGGCGCCGGCGGAGTGCCAGACGGCGGGGTGGACGGGGCTGCCGGCGGGGGAGGTGGCCGGTGGTTGAGCGGCCGGTGGGGACCGGCGACGGGGCGAATACTGCGGGAGCCGCGACGGGCCCAAGGAAAAGTCGGCCTCCAGGAAATGCCCCGATGGCCCCGGTGCTGAAAAGTATGTTGACCTGCCGGAAAGGACGGCAAACGCGCGGCGACCGGGACGCTACGAGTGCATGTACAGGGGACTCCGTTTCGGCTCCGTCGCCATGCACCAAGTCGAATGGCTCTACCAGCTAGGCCGTTCGGTCTAGTTCGACTGACGGTTTTGCGCCTTTTGTCGTGAGGATTGTCCACGGTGTCGGTCGGCCGTGCCCGGTCATACGGCTAGGCTCGAATACATGACGCTCAGATCGATAACCGGGATTCTGGGCGAACTTCTCCTTACTGCCGGATTGGTGGTACTGCTGTTCGGGGGCTACGAGATATGGGGTACGGGCTGG
>JBKJPD010000036.1:0-6847 GCA_046595345.1 Pseudonocardia sp. | reverse complement strand
TGCGCGCGCTGAACCTGTCGTCGCGCGCACGCGGATCGGGCGCGCGAACCAGTTGGGCGTGCGAACCAGTTGGAGGAACTGTGACCGCTCGGCTGATCACCGGGATCGGGGAACTCGTCACCAACGACCCCGCCGCCGGGGACGGGTCTGCACTGGGTGTGCTCCTCGACGCTGCGCTGGTCGTCGACGGCGGGCTCGTCGCGTGGGTCGGACCAGCCGCCCGGGCGCCGGGCGCCGATGCCTGCACTGACCTGGGCGGGCGCGCCGTCGTCCCCGGATTCGTCGACTCCCACGCCCACCTCGTCTTCGCCGGGGACCGCGCCGCCGAGTTCGCCGCGCGGATGGCGGGCAACCGCTACGACGGCGGGGGCATCGCCGCGACGGTCGCCGCCACCCGTACCGCGTCCGACGACGAGCTGCGCGGGATGCTCGCCCGCCGGGTCGCGGAGATGCGCGCCCAGGGCACCACGACCGTCGAGATCAAGAGTGGCTACGGCCTCACCGTGGACGACGAGCGGCGGGCGCTGGTCCTGGCCGCCGAGGTGACGCCCGAGACGACCTTCCTCGGCGCGCACGTCGTGCCGGCGGGAACCGACCGCGACGCCTACGTCCGTCTCGTCACCGGCGACATGCTCACCGCGTGCGCCCCGCACGCCCGCTGGATCGACGTCTTCTGCGAACCCGGCAGCCCCCACGCCTTCGACGCCGACGAGGCCCGCACCGTCCTCGGCGCAGGCCGGGACGCCGGGCTGGGGCTGCGCGTGCACGGCAACCAACTCGGCCACGGACCGGGCGTCGCGCTCGCCGTACAGCTCGGTGCCGCGAGCGTGGACCACTGCACGCACCTGTCCACCGCCGACGTCGACGCGCTGGCCGGAAGCGACACCGTGGCGACCCTGCTTCCCGGCGTCGAGTTCTCGACCAGGTCCCCCTACCCCGACGCGCGCCGGTTGCTCGGCGCCGGGGTCACCGTCGCGCTGGCCACCGACTGCAACCCGGGCACCTGCTACTCGTCGTCGATGCCGCTGATGATCGCGCTCGCCGTCCGCGAGCTGGGTATGACCCCGGCCGAGGCGCTGTGGGCGGCCACCGCGGGGGGCGCCCAGGCCCTGCGCCGAGACGACGTGGGCGTGCTGGCCCCGGGTCGCCGGGCCGACCTCGCGGTTCTCGACGCCCCGAACCACCTGCACCTGGCCTACCGCCCGGGGGTCCCGATCGCCGGCGCCCTGGACCTCGGGGCCCGCCGTAGGTTCACACGGGATCGCCGCCGACCTCGAGTTCCGTCGTCGCCCCGCACCAGACCTCGGCCGGGGTGAAGCGGTGGGCCCACCGCCGCGCCCGGCCCACCGCCCGGAGCGGGACAGCGGATCCGACCTGTCGGGCCCCGGCGCGCAGGACGACCTCGGCCAGGTCTGCGTCGACGAGGATGGTCACGGCCGCACCGTCGTGCGCTGAAGCTGGAGGATCACGTTGCGCTTGTCGCGCGCGCCCCTGTCACCGCTCCAAGCCTGACGGGCGCTCGGCCAGGTAGGCCAACCGTCGCAACGTCTCCACGTTGCGTGGCACGATCGCCAGCTGACGCACCGGCCGCGGGATCAGCCGGCCGGGGCCATGGGTGGCGTCCTCCCTCATAACGATCCGACAACCGGCCTCTCCGACGTCGTCGGAGGCCCGGAGTTCCAGCTCTACCCTGGCCTCGCCTGCGGGCCAGCCCCGAGCCTGCAGCACCAATTCCCGACCAGGCTCACACGACAGAACCATGGTGACGTCGTCGATCATCAACGGCCAGGTGCCGAACGAGTGATGAATTCGGGTACCAATGTCAGGCCAGCCGTCGTCGACCGCCCGAACCCGCGCAGCACCCACCACCCACGCCGCGTACCCGAACCCGTCGGCCAGCACAGCCCACACCGCTTCGGGACTTGCCGAAGTGAACCGGCGCACCTCGATCACACAAGAATTTTACGGTCAGGCCCCCGGGCCGGCAACACAGATGTGGCGCCGCGTCGCGTCTCCCGGACCTGGAATCACTGATTGTCCCGGCGCTCAACCGGGTACCCACGGCTATACCGGAGGAGGAACCGATGGTCGACGATGACCCGACAGGCACCGAACCGCACGGAGCGTCGCATGCCGACCAGGCACCGGGCGGAGTTCCAGCCGGGGCCCGGAGTTCGGGGCCGCGGGTGAGCCCCAGGTCCCCGTGCCGCCCTACGACGAACCGCGGAGAGCCCGGGAAGAACACCGCCGAGACGACGTCCCGACCGCCAGCCAGTTCGTCCTAGCTCGTACATCTGGCGCGAACCCGGCCTGCGCACATCGCGCTGTACGTCAGGACGTTGTGCGCCGCTCAGGTTGCCGATCACGGCACGTGCACGGCAACAGCCGACCGCTGCGGCCACCGCGCCGGCGGCCGGATCCGCTGCGCACCCGATAGAGGGGGCCACCAATGTTCGAACGACAATCAGGCAGCGCAGGAGCAGGGCGCGAGCGCGCATGGCAAGCGATCGAACTCGCCGTGGAGTGCCCGGTTCGCGGGGTCGTCGTCATACGAATCGCCGGTGATCTCGACCGGTTCACCGCACCGAGAGTGGCCCGGCTGGTGGACAACCAGCTGGCCGACATCGGCTCGACTCGCATGCCTCGACTCGCTCACCTGATCATCGACTTGGCCCAGGTTCGGCGCTTCGGCATCGGCGGACTTGAGGTCCTGCGTCACGCCCGATACACGGGGGGGCGGACCGGGGTACAGCTATACGTGACCGGCATCGCCGACCGGGCGATGATGCTGCCGACCCGGGTGGCCGACCTCATCCCGCAGTTCCGGACCTTCCCCACCATCGATCACGCCCTCGCCACCCTCACCGAGGCCATCCCCACGGTCGAACCGGGCCCGTAAGGATTATCAGAAATAGGGTCTATCAGTGGTGTTGGCCCAGAGCCCTCGACGGGTCACCCGAAGTTCAAGGCGAGACTCGGCTGGAGCGGCTGTACGCCCGGATGGACAGGACGCGCGACTGCCGGCGGGGGCAGTTCGCTCCCCCCGCCGGCACTTCTGCCTTAGCTGTTCGTCGCCGGCCGGGCCCCGTTGTCGTCGCCCTTCTCACCTACCATGCCCGGCCCCGTCGTTCGGGTACGGATGTCAGTGGTTGATGCCGCGGCGACCGTAGGAGCCAGCGACAATGGCGACACCGATGACGGCGACGACGAGCTGGACCAGCAGCTCCAGCCAGTCGATGCCGCTGGTCGCGGTCGGAATCCCGATAGCCCGGGCCAGGAAGGTGCCGATGAAGGCGGCGACGATCCCGACGACGATGGTCAGCCAGATCGGAATATTCTGCTTGCCGGGCAGGATCAGTCGCGCCAGCGCGCCGATGATCGCGCCAATGACGATCGCGGTGATGATTCCGGTGACAGTCATGATTATTGGACCTTTCTGTTGAGGACCGACCAGCGGCCGGCCCAGCACGTGGTGTTCGGGTTGCGTGGCGCTGATCCACGGCCGAATGTGAGACGGCGGCCGGGACGAAGTCCGGTTGTACTGCCCCGGTGGGGTGCTAGCGGGGTTCGTAACCACGCGATAACGGGCCGCGGGCGCGGCGGCGCAGCCAGTCGCGACCCTGCTGCAGGGCCCGGCTCGTGCTGGTGGGCCCAAACCGGGCTGTGAGTCGGTCGCCGATAGTGCCGAGCAACCAGCTCAGGACGGGTGCCCCGATGGAGAGCAGCAACCACAGCCGCAAACGGCCGGACAAGAACGCCCACATAGGTGATGTCCTCACGGTTGATTCGTTGACGCTGTTGAGGGGGTAGGGCTCTATCTTCTCGCCTGTAATACCCGTACGGACCCCGAACAAACCTCTCCTGGCGCCGGGTCTGGATCGCCCCGACACGCCCATGGCCCGAGCTTGATCGACCACATTGCCCGATGCTGCCCATAGGTGACCGACTCACTACGGTAAGTGAGATCAAAGCCGCGCCGCCGCGAACAAGGCGTAGACGAACAGGGCGACAACGCCGGTATCATTCACTGCAACAACGAGGTCACGCTGGGCGCCACATCACGTACTGGTGCCGTCGGCAACCTGGGCAGCCTGTGCTGCCAGTGACGTGCGTTGAGCTCTCACCGCCCAGTTTCGAGTGAGGCTCCCGGTCTTCGACGCGGTCCCATCCGCGTGAGCACGACAATCCGAGCGGATCATCGAGATAATTTCTCACGAATCTGAGGAACGAGGACGTCGAGGCCTCGGGCCTCCGAGGACGAGCTAGCCAACGCTGTGGCGACCCAGCTCGATCAGACCGGCAGATCGCCGGGTTGAGCCGATCGTGAAGGTATGTGGTGGAAGCATGAGTTGGTTCGGTTCTGCATTACGACGCTATCCACTCGACCGAGGACTCGCCGGCGGTTGATCGTCTGGTCAGGTCCGTTGGCCGGGGGACGGACGGCCCCGGCCTCGCGGCCGATTCGGTCTGTGGGGTCCCGTCCCGCACTACTCGACCCGCACCCGGCGCGGTGGTACGAACCTTTGCCCGGTTCCACTCCTTCACCATCGAGCTGGGGAACGGGACCCGGCGTGCATTGAGACCCTGATCTTCGCCAACATCGCGCAGATGGCCAGTACGCCATCCTCCGCGAGAGCGGCCGACCCGACGACAGTCGTGTGACTGCGTGCGCTGTAAACGCGGGTGGTCCGACGCCGGCGACGTTCGTCCCCGACTGAGCGGGGACGAACGTCGTCGGCATCGCAGCGCTGCGCCTGCTTACGCGATGGAGCGCACGTTCGACCGATCAGCCGGGGCCGTGGCTGTGTCGGCCGTGGAGAGGATGGCGCGCAGCGCCAGCCCGCTCGGCAGTCTGACCAACCGTGATGCCAGCGTGGTCCAGTACCGGTAGGCGACCCGGGGGTCGATGACAGTTCGCGGCGTCACGTTCACGGCCGCGCGGAGCACGGCGCCGACCAGTTCCGCCGGATCCGGCTTGGTCAACACGATCGGACCGGCCACACCGCGGGGTCCTTGAACACCGGGAAGTCCGATCGGTCCGGCGCGACCGGCCGCGCCCTGCGGACCCTGAAGCCCGGGAATGCCCTGCACGCCCTCGACGCCGGGCTTGCCCTGCATACCCTGCAGGCCCTTCTCTCCCTGCTCGCCGGTCTCTCCGATGACACCGCGCGGACCCTGTCCGCCGGGTATGCCGGTCTCGCCGCGCGCACCCAACTCGCCGCGGAGCCCCTGTAGACCCTTCTCCCCGACGATCCCGCGGGTGCCCTGCTCACCGGGAAGGCCCTGAATTCCCGACTCGCCGCGCGCACCAGGCAGCCCTGCTTCGCCCCGCACACCGACGGGGCCCAACGCTCCTTTGTCGCCCTGCTCGCCCGGTCGGCCTGTCGACCCCGGGATGCCCTTGGGGCCCTGCTCCCCGGTTAAGCCCCCAAGGCCCTTGTCGCCCTGCAGCCCGATCGGTCCGGCCGCGCCCTTGAGGCCCTTATCGCCCTGCTCGCCGACGGGTCCAAACGGACCCTTCAGGCCCTTGTCTCCCCTTTCACCAGGCTCTCCGGGAGAGCCGGGAGCACCCTTGACGCCCTTGTCACCGTGGTCGCCGACGGTGCCGACCGGACCAGTGACGCCCTTGTTGCCAAGATCGCCGGGGGCGCCGATGGAACCTTTAGTACCCTTGTCGCCGAATTCGTGGGCAGCACCCTTGTCGGACGCTGCGTTCTTGAACTGAGCCATCTGTCGGAACTTCCTTTCTGATCCAGGGGTCGCGGCCTGTCAGCTGCTGACCTGACGTGTTAATACCCCGGACTCCAGGTCGCTAACAGTCCCAAGCAATGCGCTGCGTCACAGTAAGACCGACCACCATCAGGGCTTCATCCGCGCGATTCATTGATCTTGTTCCCAGCGTGTGGATTCGTAAAGATCGCGAGGTTCCACCATCACATCGGTCTCCACCGATGGCACGGAATACGGCTTCGTCGAGGTCGTGAACGACCTCCCGCGGATGAACGGGATAGACGAACCCGGGATGAACTCGGGTAGCTCAACAGGGCACCCGCCCGATGCGACGGGCTGGCTCCACGTCACTGACGGTCTGGCCACCGCCCGCTCCGGGGTGCCTCTTCACCGTGCGAGGTCAGCACGGTCGACCTTGCGGTGGAACCGCATCCCGGCAAGACCACCGAGGATGGCGCCGATGAGGCTGACGGCCAGCGCGAGGCCTGCGGCGATGATTCCGGCGGTGGTCAGGGCGCCACCGTCGATCGGTAGCTGCGGCAGGCCGCCGAGGCCGGCCAGGACATTGAACTGGCTGCCGGCGACCGCGACCAGGACGGCCACAAGCGCGGTGATGATGACGGTCCAGACCCAGACGGCGATGCCCTGCTTCATGCCGTTGAAGCGAGCCATACGTCCCGCGACGTAGCCGCCGCAGTAGTAGGCGATGAGCAGCACGACCAGCGCGATGATGGCGCTGACGACGCCGACCGTCTGTGCCACACCCGGGTTCTGGGCGGCCCGACCCACCTGGTCGGCGGCCTGTGCGCCGCCGCCGGTCGCCGCCAGCCCGAACACCGCACCCGCAGCCGCGACCAGCCCGGTCAGTAGAACGGCTGTACCGATCGCGGTGAGCCAGCCGAAGAACGCCGATCCCCATTTGATCCCGCCGAAGGCTTCCTTCTGTCGGGCCAGGACATCTTTCTGGTCGTGCTTCTGGTCGTGGTCGTACTGCTGGTCGTACCGGTCGGCGTGGCCGTTGTCGGTCCCGGTGCGGCTGTCGATATCGGTGCGGCTGTCGATATCGGTGCGGCTGTCGATATCGGTGCGGCTGTCGATATCGGTGCGGCTGTCAGAT
>JBKJPD010000621.1:0-2883 GCA_046595345.1 Pseudonocardia sp. | reverse complement strand
AGTACCCCGGCGACGGCGATGCTGCGCGGTAAGACCGACCGGCGGTAAAGGCGACGGCGTGTCGTTGCAGATAGAGGCACGGACCCTACAAGTGATCATGGGGCTGCTGAAGTCCTGATGACCGCCTGGAGAGTCCGTGCCGCTGCTACCAGCATCCCGACCGAGCCCTGTACGGGGCGAGTTCGCCACCCTGATCGAGTCCGAGAAGCCATGCGTTCTGATGGGGATGTCCTGCTGGTCGGCAGCGTGCCGCTGGAATCCGCAACCGAGGTCCTGACCGCCTGCGGCACCATTCTCGACGAGATGGCCGCCGCGGTCCCCGACGGCGAGACCGATGACCGTTCCCAGTGGATCGTGTTCCAGGCACATCGGTTCTTCCACGGTCATCCGCAGTTGGAGACCGTCCGTCGGCCGAGTCCCATCGGCGGCGTGGATCAGTGGATCCCGACTTCACTGGAGAACCTGTGGGACTTCGGATCCGGGACGGCGTCAGATACCTGAGGTTCGACAACCTCGGTTACTGCACCGCGGCGGAGCGCTCGTACACGAAGTTCCGCGAGCTGCGGGCCGCCGGCCGGCTGCCGAAGTCCAGCCGGTTCCAGATGTGGCTACCGTTCCCGAGAGCATTCTGGTGTTCTTCCGCGACCGTGATCACCTCAGGCGGATGCTGACCGCGTTCTGCGACGCCATCGAGCGGGAGGTGACCAAGATAGTCAACGCGATACCGAACGAGGATCTGCTCATTCAGTGGGACGTGTACTCGGAGCTGCTCGACAATTGAGGGCGACTTCCGGTGGGCACTGGACGGCAGCCCTGGACCCGAGGAGCGGTATCTGGACAACGTCGCGCGCCTGACCGCACTGATCCCCGAGGAGGTCCGGCTCGGATTCCACCTCTGCTACGCCGATCTCGGGCATCGCCACATGAAGGAACCCGAGGATCTCGGACTGTGCGTCCATCTGGCGAACCTCACCACGGCGCAGTCCAGCCGACCGGTCGACTTCTTCCAGATGCCGGTTCCACCCGCCCGCCGCCGCACCGATGCCAACCTCGCCACCGCCGCCCGCAGC
Source organism: Pseudonocardia sp. (assembly GCA_046595345.1). Lineage (GTDB taxonomy): Bacteria > Actinomycetota > Actinomycetes > Mycobacteriales > Pseudonocardiaceae > Pseudonocardia. Next base: position 1,813 of record JBKJPD010000621.1, on the reverse strand, counting down.
GCCGCCGTCACCTACGGCCGGCCCCGCGGGCAGGCAGGGGAATCGGGCGCTGCCCGCCGAGCTGTTCGAGCAGCTGTTCCCGCCCGGTGTGCGGATGACCGCCGAGTTCGAGCGGTGGGCCGAGCTCACCGAGAAGCTCACCGCCTACGCCGACGCCTCGTAGCGCCGCACCGACGTATCGTCGCCCGGGCCTGGCTGAACGTGATCTGGCGGTGCTGGCAGGACCACCAGCCCTACGACTCCGCCCACCACCGCGCACTCCAGACCGTCCTCCAACAGCCCCTCCCACCGGCGGAGCCGACCACGGCCCGACCCTCTCCGAGCGAGGCCGGGGTCGGGCAGCGCCCGACCCCCGGAGGGAACCGGCCCGCCAGGGCCGGTGCCCTGAACTCAGCGCCGGTCACACCTGTACGCCGGGTGATCAAGTGGGTCTCTCGCTTCGCCGCGACGGGTCCCTGCCCGGGGTTCCGGTGGCGGTCCAGACTCGCCGGAGGCGACCGCGCAGCGGCCGCAGGGCCTTGGACCACCACCGGGTTCCCGAGCACCGTCACAACGCCGACGCGAGGAGAGACCCACCAACCCGATCGGCCCCCGCGACACCCCCGACCCGTCAGGGACGTAGATCGGTGATCTTGTCGAGAACGGACTCGGCGTCGAGTGGTGGGGTCGACCGGGTGCGACCGCCTGCCCAGGCGTCTTCGATGCTGGCCCTGACCTCGATGTAGATCCCGTCCAACCGCGCCAGGATCGCCCTCTGGAAGATGCGGCCGCCGGTCGTGGTCGTGGTCGAGGTGGTGACGAGGCTGCCGTCGGACTGGAGACGTTCCGCGCCCGTCACACCCGGGTACTGCTCGGGGTACTGCTCGAGATCGGCGAGGGTGAGCGGCGACCATCGAGAGGCGTTGGCCACCGTCACCTCCAGGTGACCGGACCCCTCCTCGTCGATCACATCCGAGGTGGCCCAGTACTCGCCCGACCCGTAGACCATGACCTCCAACCCTCGATACCCACCGACATCGCGGGTGTGGGCTCCCGCCGGAAGCAGGGAGGCCTGGGCGAGTAACCGGGTCAGCTCAGCGGCCCGCATGATCTCGTGGTGCCGTGGGCGACCGGTGTCGGCGAGCAGGGCTGTGGAGCTGAGCTTGGAGAGGAACCCGCCGAGGCCAGCGACGGGGTGATGGCCCACGTCGGTGAGGAACCGGCGCAACTCGGCGTGGACAGCGGGGCTGGCGTGGCTGCGGAAGAACTCGTCGCAGACACCGATCACCTCCCCGGCCGACCCGCCGACCGCCGCAGCTTCGTCGGTCTCGTCGGAGTTGTCGGGCCAGGAGGTTGCGGTTCTCGCTGGTAGGCCATCAGGTGCTCCTTCCCGCTGCGCCAGTGTCGCGTCAAGTGCGGGCGCGGGCGCGCCCATAGAAGGCGTGCCGGTCTCGAAGCCGTAGTGCGCTGTAGCGGCGTCGCACGACACGGGGTTGACACAGACATCCCAGGATCTTGAGTGTCAAGCGGCGAGAGCTTGGACGTGGTGTGACCACGCGGTCGCTTCGTCGTAGCGGGTGCCGGTCTTGAGGCAGCCGTGCAGGATCCCGACGAGCCGGTTGGCGAGCTGCCGCAGGGCGGCACTGTGGCTGGCGCCGCGGTCGCGGAGCCGGCCGTAGTAGGCGCGAGCACCCGGTGATCCCTTGAGCGCGGCGTAGGCCTGGGAGTCGAGTGCGTCGATGAGCCTGTCGTTGTCGACGACTGGTGAACACTGAGCAGGTACCGACGACTGAAAACTGATCACCCTCCAGGAGTCTTGGAGTGTGATCAAGAT
>JBKJPD010000457.1:0-2820 GCA_046595345.1 Pseudonocardia sp. | reverse complement strand
GGCAGCGATGCTGCTGGCGATCGCCTCCTACCTGCTGCGCACCCGCCAGATCGACGAGCCCTACCTGCGCCGGTGGTTCAACTGGGAGACCTACCTCCAGGAGCGCCACCCCGAGATGATCGACGCAGCCGCCGAACCCACCTTCGAGGCGTTCCTCGACGCCATGGAGGCCGACTACGCCCAGTACACCTTCGACTACGCGGCGCAGGAGGCGCAGGTCCCGGCCGAGAAGATCGAGGAGATCGCGCACCTGGTCGCGAACTGCGACCACCGCCTGGCCGCGCACATCTGGCGCTCCGCCGCCGCCGGCAACCTCGGTGGCTGGCAGGTGGCCCGGGCGCTGTGGTTCGTGCTGGCGCTGACCGGGTCGGTCGGCACGGTCGGTGGCACCCAGCCCAACGGCTGGAACAAGTTCATCGCGCACGGTCCCGACGTGCCCGCGCACGACCACTGGAACCCGCTGACCTGGCCCGCGGAGTACCCGCTGTCGTGCAACGAGATGTCGATCCTGCTGCCGCACTTCCTGGAGGAGGGACGCGGCAAGATGGACGTCTACTTCTCCCGGGTGTTCAACCCGATCTGGACCTACCCCGACGGGTTCACCTGGATGCGCGCCCTGTCCGATCCGGAGAAGGTCGGGCTGCACGTGGCACTCACCCCGACCTGGTCGGAGACGGCCGAGTTCGCCGACTACATCCTGCCGATGGGGCACTCCACCGAGCGCCACGACACCCAGTCCTACGAGACCCATGCCGCGAAGTGGCTCGGTTTCCGCCAGCCCGTGCGCCGGGTGGCGATGGAGAAGCTGGGGATGCCGGTCACCGACACCCGCGACGCCAACCCGGGTGAGGTGTGGGAGGAGAACGAGTTCTGGTTCGACCTGTCGTGGCGCATCGACCCCGACGGTTCCATGGGGATCCGGAAGCATTTCGAGTCACCGTTCCGGCCGGGCGAGAAGATCACCGTCGACGAGTACTACCGGTGGGTCTTCGAGAACCGGGTTCCCGGCCTGAAGGAGAAGGCCGACGCCGAGGGCCTGACCCCGCTGGCGTACATGCGCCGCTACGGCGTGGTCGAGGTGGCCGACAAGCTGTACCGGCAGGACGAGCGCCCACTCACCCCCGCCGAGCTCGCGGACGCCGTGCCCGATGCCGCCGACACCCACACCCCGGGCGTGCTGCGCAAGCCCACCGACCTCGACTCCATTCCCCCACTGATCGGCGAGGCCGGCGCGGTCGGGGTCACCCACGCCGACGGCACCGTCACCGCGGGATGGCTCACCCCGTCGCGCAAACTGGAGGTGTACTCCCCCTCGATGCGGGACTGGGGCTGGGAGGAGCACGCCACCCCCGGCTACATCAAGTCCCACGTGGCCCGCGCCGAGATCGACCTCGAGGCCGGGGACATGGTGCTCATGCCGACGTTCCGGCTGCCCACACTGATCCACACCCGGTCGGGCAACGCCAAGTACCTCAACGAGATCTCCAACACCCACCCGATGTGGCTCAACTCGAAGGACGCGGCCCGGCACGGCCTCGCGACCGGTGACCTCGTGCGGCTCAACACCTCGATCGGCTACCTCGTCCCCAGGGTGTGGGTCACCGAGGGCATCCGGCCCGGGGTGTGCGCGCTGAGCCATCACATGGGCCGCTGGCGGCTGCACGACACCGAGGGCAGCCGCTGGGTACAGGGCCTGGTCGACATCACCCATCCGGACGGTCCCGACTCGTGGATGCTGCGCTACAAGAGCGGCATCGAACCGTTCGAGTCCGACGACCCGGACTCCTCGCGGATCTGGTGGAAGGACCCCGGCGTGCACCAGAACCTCGCGTTCGGGGTGCAGCCCGACCCGTGGTCGGGGATGCACTGCTGGCTGCAGAAGGTACGTATGGAGAAGGCTCACGCCACCGACCAGTACGGCGACGTCTACGTCGACTCCACACGTTCCACCGCGGTGTACCAGGAATGGCTGGCTAAGACACGCAGCACGCTCGGCCCCGGCGGCCAGCGCCGTCCGGAGTTCCTGATGCGCCCGGTCAAGCCGCGCCGCCGCGCGTTCCGGGTGGAGCTGTGAGCGAGCTTGCGAGCGGTCCATCGACCCAGCACCGGCCTGCGAGCACACCATGGACGCAACGCCTGCTGACCGGGCGGCGGGCCGATCCCGATCACGACCGGATCGAGGCCGCGCTCGGCGCCGTGCACGATCCCGAGATCGGCAAGCCGCTCGCCGAGCTGGGCATGCTCGGCGAGATCACCACCCGGCGGGGCCGGGTGAGCGTCGAGGTCCGGCTCACCACCGAGAGCTGCCCGCTCGCCGAGGAGATCCGGCACGCCGTCACCACCGTCGTGTCCGCGGTCGACGACGTCCGCGACGTCGACGTGCGGTTCACGACGATGCCGCCGCGCGAGCGCGCCGAGCTCGCCGACCGGCTCAAGCTCGGTGCCCCGCCGCTCAACGCCACTCTCGGCATCGGCGGCACCCGGGTGTACGCGATCGCCAGCGGCAAGGGCGGGGTCGGCAAGAGCACCGTCACCGCCAACCTCGCCGTCGCCCTCGCCGCGAGCGGGCACCGCGTCGGGGTGCTCGACGCCGATGTCTGGGGCTACTCCATGCCCCAACTGTTCGGGGTCCGGCGCAGCCCCGTCGTACTCGGCGAGATGATGATGCCGGTCCCCGCCTACGGCGTCGGACTGATGTCGATCGGCTTCTTCGTCAACGAGGAGCACCCCGTCGTCTGGCGCGGCCCGATGCTGCACAAAGCCCTCTCGCAGTTCATCACCGACACCTACTGGGGCAAGCTCGACGCGCTACTGGTCGAC
>JBKJPD010000278.1:0-10461 GCA_046595345.1 Pseudonocardia sp. | reverse complement strand
CAGGGCGCACAGTGAATTTCACCAGCGCCGGGGCTCGTCTCTGAGATCCCAGTTGCCGCCATCACGGCGCTGCTTCTCCGGGACGTGGCACGTCGCACGGAGAAGCAGCGCCGAGATGGCGGCAACTGGGATCTCAGAGACGAGCCCGGGCGCTGGTGAAATTCACTGTGCGCCCTGATGGGTGATGCGGGTGCGCCCTAGTCATGGCCGTGTCGGCCCGGGCGCTCGTGATCGAGTCTAGCCGGACCGGCACCGATGCTGTTGACGCCTGCTGATGTGACGTTCTCGCCCCCCTAGGCATTCCCGCCGCGACGCGCGGCTCGGCGAGCAGCGTTTCGGGTGTTCGGAACTCCCGGGGCAGCCCCGTCCGGTGAATCACTCGCCGGCCCGGCGCATGACGCGGGCCAGGAACTCGGGACCTCGCGGGTTGCCGATCACGTCTGCGACCTGCGGAAGATCGATGATGACGAGGCGTTCGTCGTGCACCAGCAACATATGGGCCGACAGGTCGCCGTGGGTCAGGCCGTTGCCGCCCGGCCCGGCCGGGGCATCGACGAGCTGGTGCCAGAGGTCACACAGCTGATCGACGTCCGCGCGGTGCTGGTGCGAGTCGGTTGCGGCAGCACCGCGCATCTCACGGGACGGTGCACGTGACCGTTCTCCGGGTAGCCCGCGTCGCGGTGGCGGTGCCCGGCGTCGAGGCAGCCCTTGGCGGCCGCCGTTCCCGGCCCGGCGAGTGAGCCGATCCGCCCGGCGTGTCGGAACCTGCGTTCCATCGGCCAGATCACCTGGTGGGATTGGCGAACACGAGTGAGGCCTGGGCGCCGACTCGTGGGGCGCCGGGAGCCCGCCTCCGCCGGTCAGGCCCTGACGATGATCTCCAACGTGTGCGAGGTGGGGCGTTCCACACGCATGCCGGCGCGGCGGGCGAGCGCCGCCACCGCTGCCGCGTCGGACGGTTCGGCGCGGGTGCCGCCCAGTACGCGGGCCAGTCGACCCTTGTGGGCCTTGTTGAAATGGCTCACCACGCTGCGTCGACCGTCGGATCGCTCGGCGAGGACGTTCACTGTCACCGCACCGGGAATCCGGGCCAGCGCGGCGTAGGAGCCCGACCGCAGGTCCACCACGAGCTCACCGGCGGCGATCCTGGCGAGCACCGGTTCCAGTAGCGGCTTCCAGCAGGAGGCCAGGGTTCCGCGGCAGGGCAGCGCGGAACTGGCGGAGAGCCGGTAGGCGGGCACCGGGTCGTCGGCGCGCAGCAGTCCGAACAGTGCCGAGCCGACGGCGAGCCGGTCCCGCGCGCGGGCGGCGGCGGTGCCCCGAAGCGACCGTACGTCCAGGGCGTCGTAGAGCACCCCGGTGTAGCGCAGCAGCGCCGGCATCGTCGGTGCGTTGTGCAGCGCGGCGTTGCGGGCGATCTCGGCGTCCTGGTTCGGGGAAAGGCCCAGCGCGGCCCGGCAGGCCGGGGCGTCGCCCGCCAGTTCGATCAGTTCGTTGAGGAGTTCCTTGCGTAACGGGTCGAGTTCGGGGTGCGACAGCGCCTCAAGCCGCAGCGGGGCGCCGGTCCCGCCGTCGATCTTGGTCTCCGAGGGCGGGAGCAGGACGAACACGCCGCTCAGGGTAGCGGGGCGCCTTGTGCCGGGGTGGACGCCCGGTTTACGGTCAGCGTCATGATCCGCCTCGTGACTCGCCGGCATGTGGACAACATGCGCGTCGCGAGCGCAGCCTGTCGTCCCGGTCGCTGAGCCGGTCCTGCGGCGGAGGTCGTTCCGCCGCCTGAACGTCCGAACTCCCAAGGAGAAATCTGTGTCCGACACACCTGATCCGGCCGCCGCATGGTCCTTCGAGACCAAGCAGGTGCACTCGGGCGCCGCACCTGATCCGACCACCGGGGCCCGCGCCACCCCGATCTACCAGACCACCGCCTACGCCTTCCGCGACACCGATCATGCCGCGGCGCTGTTCGGCCTGGCCGAGATGGGCAATATCTACACGCGGATCATGAACCCGACGCAGGACGTCGTGGAGAAGCGCGTGGCCGCGCTGGAAGGTGGTATCGCGGCGGTTGCACTCGCCTCCGGGCAGTCGGCCACGACTCTCGCGATCCTCAACATCGCCGAGGCGGGCGACCACATCGTCTCCAGCGCCTCGCTCTACGGCGGCACCTACAACCTGTTCCATTACACGATGCCCAAGCTCGGTATCGAGGTCTCGTTCGTCGACGATCCCGACAACCTCGATGAGTGGCGCGCCGCGGTGCGCCCGAACACGAAGCTGTTCTTCGCCGAGACGGTGGGCAACCCGCGCAACAACGTGCTCGATATCGCCCTCGTAGCCGGTCTCGCGCACGAGATCGGGGTGCCGCTGGTGGTGGACAACACCGTGCCCTCCCCGTTCCTGCTGCGCCCGATCGAGCACGGCGCCGACATCGTCGTGCACTCGGCCACCAAGTTCCTCGGTGGCCACGGCACGGCGATCGGCGGCATCGTCGTCGACTCCGGCAACTTCCCGTGGGGCGACCACGCCGCGCGCTTCCCCGGCCTGACCACGCCCGACCCGAGCTATCACGGCCTCGTCTACTGGGACGCGCTCGGCCCGCTCGCGTATGCGATCAAGCTGCGCGTGCAGCTCCTTCGGGACATCGGCCCGGCGATCGCCCCGCTCAACAGCTTCCTGCTGATCCAGGGCATCGAGACCCTGTCGCTGCGGATGGAGCGCCACACCACCAACGCGCAGGCGCTGGCCGAGTGGCTGGAGGCGCGCGACGAGGTGGAGACGGTGTACTACGCGGGCCTGCCGTCGAGCCCGTTCTACGGCGCCGCACAGAAGTACCTGCCGCGCGGGGCCGGTGCCATCGTTTCGTTCGACATCGTCGGGGGTGTCGCAGCGGGTAAGAAGTTCGTCGACGCGCTCGAGCTGTTCAGCCACCTCGCCAACATCGGCGACGTACGCAGCCTGGTGATTCACCCGGCCAGCACGACGCACAGCCAGCTCACCGCCGAGGAACAGGCCGCCTCCGGTGTGACGCCGGGCCTGGTGCGGCTGTCGGTGGGTCTGGAGGGTATCGAGGATCTCAAGGCCGATCTCGAGGCCGGGTTCCGCGCCGCGAAGGGGGCGTGACAGCCGACGTGCTCGTCCCCGGGGAGGCGTAGTCGTCACGGCGCTTCACGCCGTGCTCCCTCCCGCCGGCGGTGCCTGGCGGGAGGGGGACGACCCAGGTGGTCGCCGGTGGGTAGCACCGCTGTTCCTGCTCGCGGGCCCGGCGATCTCGGCCGCGGACCAGACCGGGTGGTCGACCCTGTGGTTCGACGCGTCCGCCGGGGGCGCGGGCGGTCGTGGCGGGTGTCAGCTCCGAGCGGCTCCATCCCCCCGCCGAACAGGCCGATCTTCTCGATTTCTGAGCGCCGCGTCGGCGGATCAGCCCTCACCGGTTCCTGCTGGCGGCCACCGTCGCCGGGTGCGACGGAGGTGGGAAGCGATGCTGGGTGCGGACGGCGGGCGGAATCCCCTGCGGCTGCATTGTCTCGCGATGCCGAGCAGGCGCTGCCGGCGATGTCGTCGGCCCACCGACCCGTCCGGGACCAGTTCGTTCGCGATCGCAAACCGTTTATCCCATTCGCCCATGTCGGGGTCCGGACGGATCTACGGTCAGGCTCCGTCCCGCGATCACAGGAGCGCCCGATGCCCCGTATCAGCAAACCTGTCACGCCATGGCTGGAGCCGCACTCCATCCCCGCGGTACGTGCCGCTATCGACGAGGGCCTTGCCGAGTTGCGCCCATTCCTGACGGGAATGAGAACCGAGGGCTGCGTCCACGAGCCGTGGCTGGGGGACTCCGAGAACGGAATGTCCCGTCTCCGCTATAACGCGCAGGTCATGGCTCTCCCTGAAGGACCTCCCGCCGCACTGCGGGCCTACGAGGTCGAGCTGACCCGGATCCGGGACACGCTGGAGCAGATGGAGGAGGCCTACCGGCGCACCGAGGGCGACAACGAGCTGCTCTGGGGCCGGGTCTGAGCGCCGGGACGCCTGGATCGTGACCGCTTCTACTATCGCTCCGACCAACTCCCCGCTCGGTCGGCTGGGCCTGTCGGAGAAGCATTCTCAGCGACCCCCATCCACCGGAGGTGGGTGTCGGGGCGCTCGACGGGCAAAATGACCGTGACGACCCCGGGTTACCCGCCGCTCCACCGGATCGGCGGGCCGACCCGCGCACAGTCGGTCGGCGACGTGACCGTTACCTGCTGGGAGACGCCGATGCCTGACCGGGACCTGCTCGCCGCGACGATCGAGCTCTCGCGGCACTGCCCGCCGTCGGCGACCGCGTTCTCGGTGGGCGCGCTCGTCGTCGACGGCCAGGGGACGGTGCTCTCGTCGGGGTTCTCCCGGCAACATGATCCGAGTGACCACGCCGAGGAGGCCGCTCTGGCCGCGCTGGGACAGGGGTGGCGGGCCCCGCCCGGCACGACGGTCTACAGCTCGCTGGAGCCGTGCAGCGCCCGTGCGTCCCGCCCGCGGACGTGCACCGAGCTGATTCTGGCGGCCGGGATCGGTCGCGTGGTGTTCGCCTGGCGGGAGCCGTCGATCTTCGTCGACTGCGAGGGCGCGGAGCTGCTGCGAGCCGCCGGGGTGGAGGTCGTGGAGCTACCCGAGCTGGCCGCGGAGGTCCGCGAGGTCAACCTGCACCTGCTCGACCGGTAACCGGCGCGAGAACCCTCGGGGGTCGTCGCTAACCTTCGTTGCGTGTTGACCCGGATGTCGTCGCTTTTCCTACGGACCCTGCGCGAGGACCCGGCCGACGCGGAGGTACCGAGCCACAAGCTGCTCGTCCGCGCCGGCTACGTCCGTCGCGTCGCGCCGGGGGTGTACTCCTGGCTGCCGTTGGGCCTCAAGGTGCTGCGCGCCGTCGAGCAGGTGGTGCGCGAGGAGATGGATGCCATCGGTGCCCAGGAGATCCAGTTCCCGGCGCTGCTGCCGCGCGAGCCCTACGAGGCCACCGGTCGCTGGACCGAGTACGGGCCCAACCTGTTCCGCCTCAAAGACCGCAAGGGCAACGACTACCTGCTCGGGCCCACCCACGAGGAGCTGTTCACACAGCTCGTGAAGAGCGAGTACTCCTCGTACAAGGACTACCCGGTGATGCTGTACCAGATCCAGAACAAGTACCGGGACGAGGAGCGGCCCCGCGCGGGAATCCTGCGTGGCCGCGAGTTCCTGATGAAGGACTCCTACTCGTTCGACCTCACCGACGAGGGCCTCGCCGAGTCCTATGCCAAGCACCGCGCGGCCTACGTGAGGACCTTCGACCGCCTCGGTTTGACGTATGTGATCGTCGCGGCCACGTCGGGTGCGATGGGCGGGTCGGCGTCAGAGGAGTTCCTGGCCGAGTCCGAGACCGGTGAGGACACGTTCGTGCGCGGGCCCGGCGGGTACGCGGCCAACGTCGAGGCGGTCACCACCCTCGCACCGCCCGCGCACTCCCTCGACGGGCTGCCCGACGCGCAGGCGCACCACACGCCGGGTACCTCGACGATCGATCTGCTGGTCACCTTCTTGAACGGGGCCGGGTTGGGCCGCTCGTTCGCCGCGGCGGACACGTTGAAGAACGTCCTGGTCAAGACCCGCCTGCCCGGCGCCACCGAATGGACGCTGCTCGGTGTCGGGATCCCGGGCGACCGCGAGGTCGACATGAAGCGCCTCGAGGCGTCCGTCGCCCCCGCCGAGGTCGTGCTCCTCACCGACGCCGACTTCGCGGCGAACTCGTTCCTCGTCAAGGGTTACATCGGGCCTTCGGCGCTCGCGGACAACGGGGTGCGCTTCCTCGTCGACCCACGCGTCGTCACGGGCACGGCGTGGGTCACCGGAGCAGACAAGGCCGACCACCACGTCGTCGACCTCGTCGCGGGCCGCGACTTCACCCCCGACGGCACGATCGAGGCCGCCGAGGTCCGCGACGGCGACCCCTCGCCCGACGGCACCGGTGTGCTGGAGTCGGCGCGGGGTATCGAGATCGGGCACATCTTCCAGCTCGGCCGCAAGTACGCCGACGCGTTCGCCCTCGATGCGCTGGGCCCGGACTCCAGACCGGTCCGGATCACGATGGGCTCCTACGGCATCGGGGTCTCCCGGCTCGTCGCGGCGATCGCTGAGCAGAGCCACGACGACTCCGGCCTGATCTGGCCGCGCGCGGTCGCCCCGTTCGATGTGCACGTCGTCGTCGCCGGCAAGACGGAGGAGATCGCGGCGGGCGGGGCGGCACTGGCCGCCGACCTGGAGGCGGCCGGGCTGTCGGTGCTCCTGGACGACCGCAAGGCCTCGCCGGGGGTCAAGTTCGCCGACGCCGAACTGATCGGTGTCCCGACGATCGTCGTGGCCGGGCGCGGGTTGGCCACCGGCGTCATCGAGGTCAAGGACCGGCGTAGCGGCGAGCGCACCGAGATCGCCCTCGACGGCGCCGTCGAGTACCTGGTCGGGATCGTCGCAGGGTAGGGGAGCAGCCGGATTCGACGCGTCAGCGGGCCGTCGCCGACCTCATCCGTGGAATTCCTCGGCATGGGAACCGTCTCTCCGGGACAGCTGATCCGGCGTGCCCACACCACACCGCCCGATCGGTCGTTTCGCAAACATGACGGAGCCCTGGCGTCGCCTGGTGCCCGATCCTCACCTCAGATTGAGATCGAAGGCATCGCTGATAGCGCGAGCCGGCGCGGGTTCTTGGTCGTTGCTCGTGCCCGGTACGCGGATGGGCGGGCGGGATGTTCGTGTTCGAGCTTCCACGCTGACGGAGGCCTCAGCCTCCCAGGAACGACAGGCGCACCGACCGCACCGGGTTGTCGCCGTTCGTGTCGACCAGGCACACCGACTGCCAGGTCCCCGGCGCGGGCCTGCCGTCGAGGACGGGCACCGACATCGACGGTGCGACGATCGCGGGCAGCACGTGATCGCGCCCGTGGCCTCCGCTGCCGTGGCGGTGGTCCCACCGGTCGTCGGCCGGGAGCAGGGCCCGCAGCGCGGTGAGCAGGTCGATGTCGCTGCCCGCGCCGGTCTCGATCACGGCGAGCCCGGCCGTCGCGTGCGGCACCCATACGTGCAGCAGCCCGTCGCCGGCCCCGATCGAACGCAGAAACGCGGCGATGTCGGCGGTCAGGTCCACCACCGCCTCGGCTGTGCCGGTACGGATCTCGATCAGCTCGCTGTCCATATCGCCTAGGGTGGCAGGTGTGCGCAGTGCCTTCGGTGCGGAGTTCGATGTCCCCGACGGCTATCTCAACTCCGCGAGCATCGGCGTGCCGTCCGTCGCGATGGCCGACGCCGTGGCCGGGGCTGTGCAGAACTGGCGCACCGGGCGTGGAGCCCCTGCCGACTTCGACGGGCCGGTCGCACTCGCCCGCGCTGCGTACGCCCGGCTCGTCGGGGTTGCCGTCGACCGCGTGGCGATCGGATCCACGGTGTCCGGGCTGCTCGGTCCCGTCGCCGCGAGCCTGCCCATCGGCACCCGCGTGCTCGTCGCCCGCGGTGACTTCACGAGCCTTACCTGGCCGTTCGCCGCCTGCGGCGCGACGGTCGTGGAGGTGGAGCTGCACGAGCTGGGGGAGCGCGCGGGCGGATTCGACGTCGTCGCGGTGAGCGTGGTGCAGTCGGCGGACGGGCGGCTGGCGGATCTCGACGCGCTGCGTGCCGCGCAGTCGGGCGGTACCCGTGTGGTGCTCGACGCCACCCAGGCCACCGGCTGGCTGGACGCCGACCTCGGTTGGGCGGACGTCGTGGTGGGCGGGGCGTACAAGTGGTTACTCAGCCCGCGCGGGGCCGCGTGGATGGCGGTGCGCCCGGGCTGGGAGCCGGTGCCGCACCACGCGGGCTGGTACGCGGGGGACGACCCGTGGGCCAGCGTCTACGGGCTTCCGCTGCGGCTCGCCGCCGGTGCGCGGGCGCTGGACACGTCACCGGCCTGGTACTGCCACGTCGGTGCGGCGGTGGCGCTGCCATGGCTTGCGGGCCTGGATCGTGCCGCCGTACATGCGCACTGCACGGGCCTCGCCGACGCGGTGCGCGCCGGGCTCGGGATGGAGCCGGCCGGCTCGGCGATCGTCGCGGTGCGGCGGCCCGACGCGATGGACCGCCTCGCCGCGGCCGGGATTGTGGCGAGCGCCCGTGCCGGTGCGGCCCGGATGGCGTTCCATCTCTACAACACCGAGGCCGACGTCGCCCGCGTTCTCAACGCCCTCTGCTGACCGGCGGTCGGCACCCGCCAGCGGCTGGGGGCGACCTGAATGGCGAAACCGGGCGGGCGATACGGCCGCCGATTCGTACCGACTCGCGCGCACTCATACCCCGACTCGCGGGTCAGGGGCGGCCGGGGAAGGTCGGGATCGCCGGGGGAGTGCCCACCACCAGGCGCCAGCGGGAGCAGCGCAGTGTGCCGTCGGTGAGGGCGGTCAGTGCGGCCTCGCGCAGGACGCGATCGGAGGTGCGTTCGAGGACCGACCTCCACGCGGCGAGCGCATCGGTCTCGGCCACCACGGCCAGCGCCGCCGCCGACCGGCCGTCGACCACGGGCTGGGGCGTGGCGTAGGCGGGCTGGGCGGAGACGGGGCGGGCGCCGATCTGGGTGAGTGTCTTCTCGACCGCGCCCCGCAGCACCCGGTGGGCCTCGGCGTCGGTACGGGCCTGTGCCAGCTGCGCCCGGGGCAGGAACGCCACGGCGAGGGAGTAGCACCACAGTGCGGCGTGTTCGCGCGCCAGCGCGTCCTGCAGGGCGTCCAGGGCCGCCTTGTCGATCTTCGATACCGCCGCCGGGACCGGTCTCACCCGAGCACCGCCGCGTAGGTCGTGCAGCAGGCCGCGATCGACGCGACGAGGCCCACGCGATCGGCGGGCAGCTCCAGCACCGCGGCCGCGGCCGCCACGCCCGAGGCCGCGATCGCGTCGCGGAGGCGGGCCTGCGTCGGGGCGCTACCGGCGGGCACGGGAGTGGCGGGGGCAGGAGCGGACGGCGACGGGGTCCGGCCCGGGGCGAGGCGGGCGACCTCGGCCTCGAGTGCCGCGGCGTGCTCGGTGCGGGCGGTCCGCAGCGGCTCGACCCGGTCGGCGAGCGAGGGCGCGGCGGCCATCGTCGCGGCGGCCAGCGCGGCGTCGGCCCGGGCGGCCGCGGCGAGCGCGATCAGCGGGTCAGGGGGAACGGAACGAGATCCGCTGCCGACGGAACACCCGGCCAGCGCGGGTGCCGCGAGCAGTAGCCCGGTGAGGATCGTGCGACGGGACATCGCGGGTGTCTCCGACATCCGACCTCCCGCCCACCGGATCCGTGTGTGCCCCGGGCAACCGGGCTCGGCGACGGTCGGTGTTCCGCTTGCCGAGATCCCATCCTGCCAGGCCGCCCGCTCGGCACGGCGCGATACCCTGACGGACCACCGCCCGCCCCGGCCCCGCCGACGCGCCCCGGCGATCAACCGAACGAGCAGGAGTCCCACGATGTCCTCCCCCCGCCCTGTGCAGCACGCTCCCGGGTCGTTGCCCGGGCAGCTGCACGGCGTGCTGGAACCGCTTGTCCGCGACGCCGGGTTCGAGCTCGACGAGCTCGACGTCGGAACCGTCGGCCGCCGCCACACCGTCAAGATCGTGGTCGACTCCGAAGAAGGCGTCGGGCTGGACGACATCGCACGGCTGTCCCGCGCCGCGGCCACCGAGCTCGAACAGCACGAGCACCTGCTGGGCGACTCCTACACCATCGAGGTCACCTCGCCAGGCGTCGACCGCCCGCTCACCGACGCCCGGCACTGGCGCCGCGCCCACCTGCGCCTGGTGGCCGTGCGCGGCCACGACGGCGCGGCCTTCACCGGACGCGTCGGCACGGCGGGCGAGCACTCCGTCACGCTGCTCGTCGAGGGCACGTGCCGCGAGCTCGACTACGCCGACGTCGCGCACGCCGCCGTCGAGGTGGAGTTCGCGCACCCGCCCGCGTCCGAGCTGGCACTGCTCACTCCGGAGGAGACGCCATGAACGTCGACATCGCCGCACTGCGCGCCATCGAACGTGACAAGGAGATCCCGTTCGAGACGGTGATCGAGGCCATCGAGACGGCGCTGATCACCGCGTACCGCCACACCGATGGCCACCATTCCCACGCCCGCGTCGACATCGACCGCAAGTCCGGCCAGGTGCGTGTCATGGCCCAGGAGTTCGGCGCGGACGGCACCGTCGCCAACGAGTGGGACGACACCCCCGAGGGGTTCGGGCGGATCGCCGCCACCACCGCCCGCCAGGTGATCGTCCAGCGCCTGCGCGACGCCGAGCACGAGCGCACCTACGGCGAGTTCTCCACGAAGGAGGGCGAGATCGTCGCGGGTGTGGTGCAGCGCGACGCCCGCGCCAACGCCCGCGGTGTGGTGATCGTGGCGCTCAGCGGCCAGATCGAGGGCGTTCTGCCGCAGGCCGAGCAGGTGCACGGTGAGACCTACAACC
>JBKJPD010000238.1:0-9310 GCA_046595345.1 Pseudonocardia sp. | reverse complement strand
GTCGAGCACGGGGAGGTAGGCGTGCGCCCACGACTGGTAGAGCCATTCCTCGCCGACCGGCCAGCGGCCGTGGTGCGCGAGCCAGGGCAGGTGCGAGTGCAGGACGAGACAGAACGTGCCGACCGGATCCCGCGCCGCAACCACCCCGGGAAGCTACCGGGAGCCATTCGGCGCCGCCGCACACATCCCGGGGTGCCGGAACACATGTCCGTGCGGGCGCGGTGGTCAGGGGCGTCGGGCCAGGGCCACCAGGTCGAGGCTCGCGTCCACGTCCGTCGCGGACAGCTCGAAGTCGGCGCATGTCACCGACTCGACGTCGCGCAGCAGGCCCGCGGGCCACTCCCCGTTGCCGACCGCGACCGCGACCTGGGCGTCCACCACGGAGCCGTGGCGGGCGTCGAGCTCGCACAGGCGGGGGCCGTGGTGCAGCCCCAGCAACTCGTCGTCGACGAAGCCCGCGTCCCGCACCAGGCCGGTGAGCTCGGCGGCGGAGAGTTCCCGGGTATGGAACGGGTTGAGCGGGGTGTCGCGGCCGGGGGAGAAGGTGATCCGGTTCGGCGTCGACAGCAGCAGCGCACCCCCCGGGTGCAGTACCCGATGGCACTCGCGCAGGAACCGTTCCTGCTCCCAGAGGTGCTCGATCACCTGCAGCGAGACCACCACGTCGCAGCCGCCGTCACGCACCGGCAGCGCTACGAGGTTGCTGCGCACCACGGCCACCCGCGGGTAGCGACGGGCGACGTGTGCGGCGGTCGGCGGGTCGTAGTCCAGCGCGAGGACATGCCGCGCGGTGCCGGCGAGCAGGTCGGCCCCGTAGCCCTCGCCGCAGCCCGCCTCCAGCACCGCCGCCCCGGCGCAGCGGGGGGCGAGCTCGCGGTACACGACCTCGTGGCGACGGAACCAGTAGTTCTCGGCCGCGATGCCGGGAACCGTGCGCTCCCCGGTGAGCGGCAGGCCGCCGTCGGTCATGTCCGTCGCTCCTGAGGTGTGGGGCACGGGATGCGATGATGCCCGATCGGACCAGGGCTACGAGGAGATGACGATGTCGGATGCGCAGGCTTCACCGGGTGAGATCCAGAGCTGGAACCCCAACACCATGCCCTGGCAGGTGCGGCACATCGACGAGCTCGACGCCGACCTGGCGGTGAAGCCGCTCATCCAGGATCCGGACACCGGCATGTCGGTGATGAAGCTCAAGTACTACGCGGGGTTCACCAACACCTGGCATACACACAACTGCGCGCACGGCATGTACGTGCTGGACGGGGTCCTCAAGACCAGTGCAGGATCGTTCGGCCCCGGTGAGTTCGTCTGGTTCCCTGAGGGACTGGTGATGGAACACGGCGCCACCCAGGACAACGATGTGACGGTCCTGTTCATCACGAACAAGCCGCTGGACATCGACTATGTTGCGGATCCAGCGGGCTGAGCCGGACCGGTGGACGGATCGACCGTGGTGAAGGATCGTGGCTCTCACACCGATTTCACCCACCAGGTTCGGCACACAGGGGGAACAGCGCATGCGCAGAGTGGTCACCATGCTGGCTACAGCCGGACTGCTCCTCACCGGGGTGATCACCGCCCCGCTCGCGCAGGCCGCGCCACCCCAACCCGAGTTCACGCCCGCGCCGCTCAGTTGGGGCAGGTGCGACAGCCTCAGGCTGCAGGCGGAGGGGGCGGAGTGCGGCACGGTGGCGGTGCCGCTGGACTACGACAGCCCGCAGGGGACACAGATCGAGCTCGCTGTCTCGCGGGTGCTGCACAAGACCCCGGGCGACAAGTACCAGGGCGTCATGCTGGTCAACCCGGGTGGGCCCGGTGGCTCCGGGCTCGGCCTGTCCGTCCTGGGTCAGGCCGTGCCGGGCGGAGTCGGTGAGGCGTACGACTGGATCGGCTTCGACCCGCGCGGGGTCGGCTCCAGCAAGCCCGCCCTGAGCTGCATCCCGGACTACGCCGACTACAACCGGCCGCACTACGTCCCGGACCGGCCGGAGGTGGACAAGGCCTGGCTGCAGCGGTCGACGTCCTACGCGGCGGCCTGTGAGCGCAACGGCGGCGAACTGCTCGATCACCTCACGACCGTCGACTCCGCGCGGGACATGGACAGCATCCGCAAGGCGCTCGGCAGCGACCAGATCAACTTCTACGGTTTCTCCTACGGCACCTACCTCGGCTCGGTCTACGCCACCCTGTTCCCGCAGCGGGTGCGGCGCATGGTGCTCGACGGCAACGTCAACCCGACGAAGGTATGGGAGCAGGCCAACCAGGACCAGGACATCGCGTTCGATAAGAACATCAAGATCTATTTCGACTGGGTCGCGAAGTACGACGACGTCTACCACCTCGGCAACTCGGGCGCCGACGTCGAGGCGCTCTACTACCGCCAGTACGCCGAGCTGCGGAACAGTCCCGCGGGCGGTCTGATCGGCTCGTCGGAGTGGAACGACATCTTCACGCAGGCCGGCTACTACGTCTTCGGCTGGGAGGAGGTCGCCACGGCCTTCTCCAACTGGGTGAACAACCACGATCCCGTAGGGCTGATCGCGCTCTACCCGAAGCCGGGCGACGACAACGGCTACGCCGTCTACCTCGGCGTGCAGTGCACCGACGCGAAGTGGCCCACCTACGACGGGTTCCGCCGGACGAACGAGCGGATCTATCGCCAGGCGCCGTTCCTCACCTGGGGTAACGCCCGGTTCAACGCGCCGTGTGTGGCCTGGCCTGCGAAGGCGGGCGTGCCGGTCGAGGTCGACGGCAAGCAGGCGCCGGCGGTGCTGCTGATCAGCGAGTCGTTGGATGCGGCCACCCCGTTCTCGGGCAGCCTGGAGCTCCGTCGGGAGTTCCCGAAGTCCGTGCTGATCGAGGGCACCGGCGGGACGACCCATGCCGCTTCGCTCAATGGGATCCCGTGCGTGGACAACACGATCGCCGAGTACCTCGCCACGGGCACGCTGCCCGCGCGCAGGTCGGGAAACCGGTCCGACCTGCAGTGCGATCCGCTGCCCCAGCCGGTTCCGACCGGGCTGGTGCAGGCGGCACAGGCAGGCAACGGGGGCGCAGCCTCCCGGGCGGGGGCGCCAGGGGTGGGCCTGGCGCCGCTACGACAGGGCGTGCCGCGCTGACCTGAGCCCGGAGCATTCCCGGCACCGGGCTCAGGGGCCGCCGCGGACGGTCAGCACCCCGCTGATCGTGTGGGTGAGCCAGCCCAGGATGGTCGGGTCGTCGAGGGTCAGGGGTACCTCGGGACCCGACCACCCCAGCAACGCGGTCGGCCGGTGTGTGAGCGCGTCGCGCAGCATCGCGGCCAGCTCGGGAGTGGCCAGCACCGCCGTCCCGTCGTGCTCGACGATCTGTGCACCGGGCAGGGCGTCGGCGATGTCCGCGCCGGTTCTGAGCACGTAGCCGCAGCCGTGCCGGTCGTCGTATCCCGTCACCACCATGGGGCTATCGCCCGATGCCGGCGGCGAGACGCGCCAGCCGATCGGCGTTCATGGCCAGGAGGGCGATGTCGGGGTCCCCGTCCGGGATGCCGTGCCGTTGCGCGAGCTTGCCGACGTCGGGGTAGCCGACCTGCGTGCGGTTCTGGCCGTCGAGCCATACGACGAAGCGCATCGGGAGCTCGAGGCCGAACGACGGTGTCGCAGCGATCAGCCGGGCCTCGACGTCGGGGGTGCTCACCAGCACGAGTGTGGTCGGCCGGATAGCCGGGCCGGGGTCGGCCGATCCTGCGGCCATGTCGATGACGGCGACGGTCCGGTTCGGTGCCCTGTCGGCGTCGCGGCGCAACCGCTCCACGGTGACCTGCAGGTCCGAGTCGGCGAAGGCGGCCAGGAAGTTGCCCACCGGGCTGACCCCGATGAGCGGCGCGGCGATCGGGGCGGCTGCGACCGGTCCGGCCAGAACGGCCACCGCTGAGCTGCTGTGCTTCAGCGCTGTGCGTGCATCGTCGGCGGTCACTCCGGACGCGGCGGCGATGAAATCGGCCCCGTTGTAGGTGATGCTGACGGTGCCGTCGCGGCGCTGGCTCACCAGGTACCGCTCCGGCAGGTCGGCCGCGGCGCGCTGGTCGATGCGCAACAGCGGCAGTCGGGAGGCCGCGGGCCCGCCGATCACGACGATGTTCGGCGGGATCTCGGCACCGGAGGCACTGGCGTCCGCGGAGTGGTCGACGATGGCGGCGACGGCACCACCACCCGCCGCGATCGCCTTCTGCAGCCGCTGGACCGCCGCTGCGGCGTCGGCGCCCGCCGGGACCACCACGCTGCCCGCCGGCTGGCCGGACATCGCGGGAGGCGCCGGAGGGAGTACGACCGAGTTGCCGCACGCGGTGGCTCCGAACACCACCGCCATGCCGACGCCGAGCATCCGGACCGTGCGAGACATGGCAGCTCCGGGTACTGGGCGAGGGTCGACGGTGCGGACCCTATCCAGCGGGCCTCCCCGGTCGGGGAGAGCCCCGCCGGGTCAGGGGCGGCGGCGCAGGCGCGCGAACAGGCTGCGGGCGCGCTCGCGGTTGCGGGGGTCCGACATCTGGCGCTTGCCCTGTTCGGTGAGGCGCTTGCCCTGGGGGCTGGCAAGAAAGTCCTTGATGCGGGCGAGTAGGGGCACGTGTCCTCCAGATTGATGATGTGGAAACAAGAATTACCCGGCGCGGCGCTCTGTCACACCCGCGCCGGGGTGAGGCGTTTCACCACGTGTGCTGTTTGCGGTGCGCTTACCCACCGGTAGCGTCGTGTCACTGGATACCCGTCGAGCCGAAGTGCGACCACGGTGGCAGGGTTTGAGACAACCCGAGGTCGTGAACTCCCGACGCCCACGAGATTGCAAACAGCGGGACACGCGGCGCGTCCGCACCCGCAGGAGGTCGAAGAGGTCCGATGAACATCGTCGTACTTGTCAAGCAGGTGCCGGACACCTACTCGGAGCGCACGCTCAACAGTTCGGACGGAACCCTGGACCGGGCGGCCACCGACGCGGTGCTCGATGAGATCAACGAGCGCGCGATCGAGGCTGCCCTCCAGATCAAGGAAGCCAGTGACGGGTCCGAGGTCACCGTCCTGACCATGGGCCCGGACCGGGCCACGGATGCGATTCGCAAGGCCCTGTCGATGGGCGTCGACAAGGCGGTGCACCTGTCGGACGAAGCGTTGCGTGGTTCATGTGCGGTGCAGACCGCGCGGGCGCTGGCAAAGGCCATCGGCTCGGCCTTCCCCGGAGATGGCGCCGGTTTCGACCTGGTGATCGCAGGTAACGAGGCGTCCGACGGTCGCAGTGGCGCGGTGCCGGCGATGGTGGCAGACCTGTTGGGTGTTCCGGCGTTGACGCACGCCCGGGAGATCACGGTGGACGGCACCCGTGTCGTCGTCCGGCGCGAGACCGACGAGGGTGTGACTCTGCTCACGGCTGAGCTGCCCGTCGTCATCTCGGTCGGCGAGAAGATCAACGAGCCGAGGTACCCGTCGTTCAAGGGCATCATGGCGGCGAAGAAGAAGCCGGTGGTGACGTTGTCGCTGGCCGACGCCGGGATCGACGCATCCGAGGTGGGTCTGGCCAACGCGCTGACCACCGTGACGTCCTCGCTCCCCAAGCCGCCCAAGAGTGCGGGGGAGAAGATCGAGGACGAGGGCGACGGCGGCGCGAGGATCGCGGCGTTCCTGGTTGCGCAGAAGCTCATCTGAGAGTTCGACGAGAGAAGAGGAGTTACCCATGTCTGAGGTTCTGGTCCTCGTCGACCACCTCCAGGGTGAGATCAAGAAGGCCACCTACGAGCTGCTGACCGCGGCCCGCACGCTGGGTGAGCCGTCGGCGGTCGTGGTGGGTGCCGCGGGCACCGCTTCGAAGCTCGCCGACGGGCTCAAGGCCCACGGGGCGGCGAAGATCTACGTCGCGGAGACCGACAGCGACGCGTTCCTGACCGCCGAGGTCGACGTGCTCGCCGCGCTGATCGAGGCGAAGTCCCCAGCCGCCGTGCTCATCACGGTGTCCGCGGACGGCAAGGAGATCGCCGGCCGGCTCGCTGTGCGCACCAGCAGCGCACTGCTCGGTGACGTGGTCGGCCTGTCGAGCGAGGGCGTCACGCACTCGGTGTTCGGTGGCGCGTTCATCGCCGAGTCGAAGTCCAACACCGACCACCCGGTGATCACGATGCGTCCGGGTGCGGTCGAGATCGAGGCGGCTCCGGGCGCCGGCGCCGAGGAGGCCGTCGAGGTGCCGACGGCGTCCGGGCGCAGCGCTACCGTCACCGGTCGCGAGCCGATCACGGGCGGGGACCGCCCGGAGCTGACCGAGGCTTCGCTGATCGTGTCCGGTGGGCGCGGCGTGGGTTCGGCCGATGACTTCGGCGTGGTCGAGGGTCTGGCCGACTCGCTCGGCGCGGCCGTGGGGGCGTCGCGCGCGGCGGTGGACTCGGGCTACTACCCGCACCAGTTCCAGGTGGGGCAGACAGGCAAGACCGTCTCCCCGCAGCTCTATATCGCGCTCGGCATCTCCGGTGCCATCCAGCACCGGGCCGGGATGCAGACGTCGAAGATGATCATCGCCGTGAACAAGGACTCGGAGGCGCCGATCTTCGAGATCGCGGACTTCGGCGTCGTGGGCGACCTGTTCAAGGTGGCCCCGCAGCTGATGGACGAGATCACCAAGCGCAAGAGCTGATCCTCGCTCAGAAGCATCACCGCGCGCCCGGCGCCCGGCCTTCGCGGCCGGGCACCGGGGTCTTCGTCCCGTGCAGTCCACCGACCGGCTCGGGTGGGTGTTCATCCGGCTTCCACCCGCCCGTCGGCTCGGGCGGGGGTGGGTTTTGCCCGCGTCCAGTACCAAGGCTGCGTGACCTCATCGCAGGTACTCGCAGCCACCCCGCAGGCCTCCGCGTCGCGGTACTCGCTGCTCCTGACCACCGACTCCGACGAGGTGCGGGCCGCCCAGCGGTTGCGCCACAACGTGTTCGCGGGCGAGCTCGGTGCCACGCTGCACAGCCCCGAGGCGGGGCTCGACATCGACCGCTTCGACGCGTTCTGCGACCACCTGGTGGTCCGCGAGGACGCCACCGGTGAGATCGTCGGGACCTACCGCATGCTGCCGCCCGCGCGGGCCCGCGCCGCGGGTGCGCTCTACGCGGAGGGCGAGTTCGTGGTCGACGACCTCGCTCCGCTGCGCCGGTCGCTTGTGGAGACCGGCCGGTCCTGTGTGCATCCTGACCACCGCAGCGGGGCTGTCGTCGGGCTCGTGTGGGCCGGGCTCGCGCGCTACATGCTGCTCACCGGCAACCGCTGGCTGGTCGGCTGCGCGAGTGTGTCGCTGAGTGACGGCGGGGGTCTCGCCGCGAGCGTGTGGGACCAGGTGCTGCCGGGCAGCCTCTCCCCTGAGTCCTACCGCGTGCGGCCGCACCTGCCGTGGGACCCCCGCGGGATCACCCGGCCGCCCCGGGCCGCACTGCCCCCGCTGCTGCGCGGCTACCTGCGCCTCGGGGCGTGGGTGTGCGGCGCGCCCGCGCACGACCCGGACTTCGACTGTGCGGACTTCCTCGTGCTGCTGGGCCTCGACCACATGGACGACCGCTACCGCCGCTTCTTCCTGGGGGAGGGGTGACGCACCCGAAGCCACATCCCTCGGGCTGGGCGCCGACCTCGCCGTGCACGCCGGACTGCCTCTCCGCCGGTGGGCCGGGGGTCGGCAGGTTGCGGATAGCCGCCCGGATCGTGGGGCTCGTCGTGATCCTGCTCGGCGCCGTCGCGGGGGCGCCCCTGCTCCGCGCCCGGTCGCGGGACCGCTGGTTGCGGACCTGCAGCCGAGGTGTCCTGCGGGTGGCCGGTATCCGGCTGCGGCTATGCGGCGACCCGCGGTTCACCGAGGAGGGTGCCGGCATGCTCGTGGTCGCCAACCACCTGTCCTGGATCGACGTCCTGGCCCTCGACGCCGTCCAGCCGGTGCGGATCCTCGCCAAGCGCGAGGTCCGCGACTGGCCGCTGCTCGGTGGGCTCGCCGTGCGCACCGGGGCGGTGTTCGTGGACCGTGCGGGTCTGCACGCCCTGCCCGGCACCGTGGCGGCCACGGCCGACGCGTTGCGCTCGGGCGCCGCCGTCGGGGTCTTCCCCGAGGGCACGACGTGGTGCGGTGCGGCGGCCGGGAGGTTCCACCGGGCCGCGTTCCAGGCGGCGATCGACGCTGGTGTCCCGGTACGGCCCGTGGCGATCGCGCTCCGGTTGCCCGACGGGACCCCGGCCCGGGGGGCGGCGTTCGTGGGTGAGCAGACCCTGGTGGACTCGCTGATGCGGGTGCTGCGCCTCCCGTCGCTGGTGTGTGAGCTGACGGTGCTCCCCGAGATCCCGACGTCCGTGGCGAGCGATCGACGTGAACTGGCCCGCCGCGCGGGCGAAGCGGTCGGCGCCGCGACCGGAGTGCTGCACGGGGCGCGGCGTGCCGGCCCGGTTCCGGTCCTGGTCAGCGAGCCTGCCGCTGCCTGACATCGGCCTGGACCGGCCGTTGGGAGGTCGCGGTCACGCCCCGGCCCGATCGGGCGACTACCCTTCCGAGGGCAGGAACACCGATCGGGACGGGCAGTTGACGTGAATCGCAGCAACGTGAGATCTCCAGGGCCGGCAACCTACCTCGATCACGCCGCCACCACTCCCATGCTCGACGCGGCGGTGACGGCGATGACGCAGGCCCTGGGGCGCACGGGCAACGCCTCGTCCCTGCACACCGCGGGCCGGCGCTCGCGGCGTGACGTCGAGGAGGCCCGGGAGCGGATCGCGGCCGCGGTGGGTGCCCGGCCCTCGGAGGTCGTGCTCACCACCGGTGGCACGGAGAGCGACAACCTCGCAGTCAAGGGGCTGTACTGGTCGCGGCGCGTGGTCGACCGCCGCCGGGCCAGGGTGCTCGTGTCGGCCATCGAGCACCATGCCGTGCTGGACTCGGCCGAATGGCTCGCCGAGCACGAGGGCGCCGAGGTCGAACTGCTCGCCGTCGACGAGCAGGGCCGGGTCCGCCCGGAGACCCTGCTCGCGGCGCTGACCAGGGAGCCGGAGTGCGTCGCACTGGTCTCGGTGATGTGGGCCAACAACGAGGTCGGCACGGTCAACCCGATCCGCGAACTTGCCGCCATCGCCCACAGCTTCGGCGTGCCGCTGCACACCGACGCCGTGCAGGCCGTCGGGATCCTGCCGGTGGACTTCGCCGGATCCGGTGTCGACGCGCTCACCCTCACCGGCCACAAGCTCGGTGGACCCTACGGCGCGGGCGCACTGCTGCTCGGCCGCCAGGTGGCGCTGACGCCGCTGCTGCACGGCGGCGGGCAGGAGCGCGACGTGCG
>JBKJPD010000218.1:0-7565 GCA_046595345.1 Pseudonocardia sp. | reverse complement strand
GTCGTAGCCGGGCTGGCGCCAGCGCAGGAAGCGGTGCAACGCCACGCCGTAGAGCAGGGCCTGTAGCGGGTAGTTGGCGGCGATCATGGCCCGGGCCAGCAGCGGCGGCGCGTAATGCGCGGCGGTGAGCGGCTCCGAGCCCTCGCCGCCGATCCGGCCCTCGGAGTTGACCGGGCCCAGCCAGTTGGTCTTGTAGTCGACCACCGCGAACCGCCCGTCGGGCAGCCGCAGCACGGCGTCGATGCTGCCCGTGAGGTAGCCGCGCAACGACTGCCCGACCAGCGCGGGCGTCTCGAGCGCGTCGGGATAGTCCCGCAGCGGGTCGGTCGGGCCGAGATGTCGGCGCAGTAGCGGCGCGAGATCACCCAGCGTGACGTGGACGTCGGGTGCGGCCCCGTCGCCGCCCGCCAGCGGCATCTCGAAGTCCAGCTCGGCGAGCCGGTCGTGCGGGGCGATGTCGGCCAGCCGCAACCCGCCGGTGATCGGCCCGAGCGGCGTGCTCACGGCCGGGAGCAGCGCGGCCGCGAGGACGGCGGGGTCGAGCCCCGGGGTGGGCTGGCGGGACAGCTGCTCTGCGCAGTGCGCCGTCAGCTCCCCGAGCAGATCGGTGGAGGTGAGATCGGCGACCTCCAACACCGCATGCACGAGGGTGCCGAAGGAGGCCCCGAGGGGCAGCCCTCCCATCGGCGACGCCACCGACAGCCCGCGTACCTGGTCCGATTCGCTGTTCGCCCGGTCCATCAGCGGCGTTTCGGCTCCGAACTGCGGTGCCGGGTCGGGTTCGTCGTCGGTACCTTCGTTCTCCGGTTCGCTTGCTCGTGGGTGGTGGTCCGCTCGTGCGGTGAGGGCGGAGTATGAGGTGCGTCGCCAGCGCAGGTCGAGCTTGCGGGTGAACGTGGCGGCCGCCAGGTCGCCGGGGGGCTCGGATGCCGCCACGAACCCGGCCGCCGGCACCGCGGTGACCACCTCGACGGCGAGCGCGGGGGAGGTCAGCGTGCGCAGGGCGTCCAGGGCCGCGGCGTCGGACGGGATCTTGTACGACTGCTCCGGTTCCGTGCCCAGCGCCGGCCGCCCGATGAGCAGCCGGTGCAGCGGTGCGGAAGACGTGGTGGTGCACGGCACCCACCACGTGACCACCTGGCACTTCGCCCTGGTCATCGCCACGTAGAGCAGCCGGAGATCCTCTCCCGCCTCCTCGGCGCGGGCCGTGGCGCACCGCTGCTTCCAGCCCTCGCCGGTCTCCCCGCCGACGTCGAGCACCCGCGCCCCGGACGCGTCGTGCAACAGCGGGACGGTGGGGTCGGGGATATACCGATCCCAGCCGTATGGCACGTGGACGATCGGGAACTCCAGGCCCTTGCTGCGGTGGATCGTGATGATCTGCACGGCCGCGGCGTCGGACTCCAGCCGCCTGCTGCGCTCCGTACCGACATCGAGCGCGGCGTCGTCGATGCGGTGGCGCAACCAGTCGATCAGTGCCGCCGGACCGAGGTGGCCGGCCACGGCGGCACCGTGCAGGGCCTGCGCGACGTGGCGCAGGTCAGTCAGGCGGCGGTCCCCGCCGGAGGTACCGAGCAGCCGCATCGGCAGCGCGGTGTCGGTGGTGACGGCTTCCAGCAGCGCCGCGACGCCGTACTCGTGCAGCACCGCCGCCCAGGAGCGGACGGTGACCCCGAGCGCGTCGATCAACGCGTCGGCGCCCTCACCGCAGAGCTCCGCGACGGTGTGCCCGAGGAAACAGGTGAGCGCTGCGGCGTGCAGCCGGGACACGCGTGGCTGCTCGCACGCCTCGAGCAGTTGCAGCCATTCGCGGGCGGTGGGGGTGCCGAACACGCTGGCCGTGCCCGACAGCACCGCCGGGACCCCGGCCGCGGCGAGAGCGGTGCGGATCAGGGCGCCCTGCTCGTTGGTGCGGACCAGCACCGCGACGTCACCGGGCCGCACCCGGCGCCCGTCCACCAGCGCGGGGCTGGCCAGCAGGGCGGCGATGTCGGCGGCGGCGTCACGGGCCACGAACTCCCGGGCGGGGCCGACGACGGCGAGATCGCGCTTCGGGGCGCGCGGCAGCGCGGACCGGGGGACGACGCGCAGCCGAAACGCCGTGTCGACCGGGGCGCCGCGCAGCCGCTGCCCGGATAGTGCCGCGACCACGGGATGCACGGTGATCCGCCGGTCTCCCAGCGCCGCGCCCGCGAATACCGTTCTCAGCGCGTCGAGCAGGAGGGGATCGCTGCGCCAGTTCTTCGCGAGCGTGGCGTGTCCCCCGGCGGCCTCGGTGGCGTCGAGGTAGCTGACGACGTCGGCGCCCCGGAACGCGTAGATCGCCTGCTTCGGATCGCCGATCAGCACGAGGGTGGTGCGGCTGCTACCCGGCCCTTCGCGACCCGGGCCTTGATGCAGGAAGGCCTGCCGCAGGATGGACCACTGCACCGGGTCGGTGTCCTGGAACTCGTCGACGAGCACGACCCGGTAGCGCGCGCGGAGCCGCGCCGCCGCGCCGCGCGCCGGCTCGGCCAGCGCGTCGTCGAGCCGGGTGAGCATGTCGTCGTAGGTGTAGAGCCGGCGCGCGTACTTGCGGCGGGCCACCTCGGCCCGGACGGCCACGGCGAAGCGGTGCCGCACCCCGGCCGTGCTCTTCGGCTCGGCGGCCGAGCCGCCGATCGGGGCGGGTTCGAGCCGCGCCTGCCCGTGGTTGATCGCTCGGCGGGCCAGCAGCAGGGCCTGGGCGCGGGTGAACGACGGCGGGCCCGCGGCCCGGTCGCCGTACTTGCGCACGTAGAAGTCGTCGACGACCTCGGTGAGCAGGTCGTCGATCGATTCGACGAACTCCGCACCCGGGTCACTATCGCCGGCAACACCGAGCCCGTCGAGCATCTGCCGGCAGAACTGGTGGGTGGTGGCGATGGTGGCGGCGTCGAACTGGGCCAGCGCGCGGGCCAGCCGGGCCCGGCGCGCGGCGACCTCGGCGTCGGACACGTCGGCGAGCAGTGCGAGTACCGCATCGGTGCCGTGGCGGGCCGCGCCGGGATCGGCGAGGCCGCGCTCGGCCGACACCAGGCGCTCGCGAACGCGTTCACGTAGCTCCTGGGTGGCCTCCCGGCCGAACGTCACGAGCAGTAGTTCGGGCAGCGTCGCATGGCCCTCGGCGACGAAGCGTGCGGTGAGCGCGGCGATGGTGAACGTCTTTCCGGTGCCGGCGCTGGCCTCCAGCACCGTGGTGCCGGTGGGCAGTGGGCCGCAGACCTCGAAGGTGGCCGGGGTCAGGACTGCGTCGGTCATGGGGATCATCGGCGCACCATCTTCTCGGTGGCCAGCAGCGGTGCCCACAGCCGCATTGCGAGTGCGCCGAACCGGCTGGGCTCCCCACCGGCAGGGCCCGGCGGGCCGGTGATCATCTCGGGCCCGGCGAGGGGACCCCACACGCGCACATGGGCGTCGTCGTTGCGCTCCGCGAGGGCCCCGACGGTCCAGCTCTTCATGGCCTCGTCGGCGGCCTCGTCGGCGGCCGCGCCGCCGATCCGGGTACGCGCGTAGGTGAATCCGGCGAGCGTGGGCAGCGGCAACGGCTCCCGAAGGCCCTCGCGGCGGAGCTCCACCAGATCGGCGAGCAGGGTGAGTGCCTGCGCCGGGTCGACCGGGCCGACGGTTGACTCGGCCAGCCCGAACCCATTGCCGCGGCCGAGGGTGATCGCCCGCCACGGCTCACCCGTGCTCGCGCTGAGCGCCAGCAGCCGGACCCACCCGCGCACCCGCTGCTTGGGTGCCAACCGGGAGTACTCGACGCGCACGAGCGCGTCGCCGTACAGCTCGTTCAGCGTGCCGCGCACCCGCGTGCCGTCGGGCAGGGTGACCTCGACGTCGCGGTCGTCCGCCGTGCCGGTGCGGATCGCCGCGGCGGCGGTCACCAGCGGCTCGACGCCGTCGAGCACGCGCAGCAGCAGCGCTGTGCCCAGCGCTCCGGGCGGCAGCTCGCCGCGGCGCCACTCGGCCTGGCGGCAACGGTCGAGATCGTGCCCGGCGAGCCGGTCGTGCAGGAGCCGGTGACCGATGGCCCAGGTGGCGAGCCCGTCGAGCTCGACGGGCAGCGCGTCGGCCGGATCGTCCTCGCCCGTGAACAGGGAGAGCCCCACCCGCTGCCGGAGGAACCCCTTGACCGGGTGTTCGAGGAACGTGACGAGCTGAGTGAGGGTGACGACGTCGTCGGTGACGGGGGTGAGCGGCGTACCCACGAACGGTGCCGGGGACGACTTGGGGCCCGCCGCCGCCCGTGCCCCGGCCAGCTCGACCCGGTCGAAGCTGAACGCCTGCCCCGGGGTGAGGGCGTCGGGCCGGAAGTTGCGGGCGTCGAAGGGCTGCAACGGATGTCGGATCACCACCCGGTCATGTGCCTCCGGGCCCGCCGTGGCCTTGATCGCGTCGAGCAGCTCACCGAGCGGCACTGCGGGCGGGCGACGGGCCCCGGTGCGCTCGTCGGCCCCGGAGTGGATCACGACCAGCGCCTCGGTGGCCGCGCAGATCGCGTCGAGCAGGAGCTGGCGATCCTCGCTGCGCGGATCGCGCTCGCCGACGAGCGGATCGCGGGCGAGCACGTCGTCACCGTCGACGGCGCCGGCGCGGGGGAACACGCCGTCGTCGAGGCCGAGCAGGCACACCACCCGGTGCGGCACCGACCGCATCGGCACGAGGGTGGCCACGGTGAGCGTGCCGGTGCGGAAATTGGCCCGGGTCGGACGGCCGCGCAGGCGCTCGGCGAGCAGGCCACGCACGTCGGCCAGCCCGAGCGCGACGGTGCCGGCGTGCGGACCCGCGGAGCGGGCGGCCGCGGTGAGCTCGGCGCGGGCCTGTGCGGCCTGCCAGGCGTCGGCTGCGGTGGTGGCGGTGAGCACGTCCAGGCCGGTGGTGAGGGTGTCGATCCATCCGGCCAGGGGGCGTTCCCCGGCGAGCCCGGAGAGGACCGTGGCGAGGCGTTCGACGAACTCGGCGAGCCGCCCGATCCGCTCGGTGTCGCTCGACTCGACCTCCGCCATCGGCAGCGCCGTACCGAGCCAATCTCCACCGCCGGGCATCGTCACTCCCAGCAGCATCCGGTCGAGCCCCGCCGCCCAGGTGTTCTGGCCGAACCCGTCGAGCCGGTACGGGCTGCGGTGGGCCGCATCGAGGCCCCAGCGGACCCCGGATGCCACGGCGAGTTCGCGGAGCCGGTCGAGGTCGGCGTCGTCGAGGCCGAACCGGTGGCGCACCGGCCCGGATGCCAGCAGATCCAGCAGCTGTGACGCGGTGAGCCGCGCATCCGCCAGGTCGAGCAGCCGTGCGACGGTGTCGAGCAGCGGGTTGACCTGCCGCAACGCCCGGTCGGCGAGCCGCACCTGGAGCGAGCGGCCGGGGTGGCCGCGCGGTGAGCTCTCGCCGAGCCCGAAGCTCGCGGAGATCAACGGCGCGAACGTCTCGATGTCAGGGCACATGACGAGTACGTCGCGTGGCTCGAGCGTCGGGTCGGCGTCGAGGAGCCCGAGGACGATCTCGCGCAGTACCTCGACCTGGCGGTCGGCGCCGTGGCAGGAGTGCACCTGGATGCTGCGGTCGCCCGCGGCCAACGGGGTGGGCGCGGCGGGGGGGCGGTCGTCGCGGAGCTCGCGCTGCAGCGTGCCGAGCAGCGTGGAAGGTGGATCGATGCCCCGATGGTGGTGCTCGATCAGCGCGGGCGCGGCGACGGCGAGGCGGACCTGCAGTTCGCGGACGTCGCGCCCGAGCGACGACAGCAGCGGGTGTCGCGCGGCGTCGGCGGTGGGGTCGGTGCGCCGCCGCGGCACCGTCGAGTGTTCCCCGACGCGCGCCCACAGCGCGGGGGACGGGTGGGGCAGCCACAGGTGTACCTCGCGATGCTCGGCGAGGGTGGCGAGGACGGCCATGTGCTCGGCGGGCAGCCGGGTGGGGCCGAACAGCGACAGGCGCGGCGGCAGCCCGGCGGTCGTGGGATCGGTGCGCAGCGCGGCGCAGGCCGTGAGCAGCCGCTCGGCCGGGCCGGGCACGCCGATGCGGGCGCGCAGCCGGCGCCACAGCTCCGGCTGCCAGGCCAGGTCACCGTCGGCGCCCCCGCCGCCCTGCCACTCGCGCACCATCTCCGGGCGGTGGGTGGCATAGGTGTCGAACAGTTCGGCGAGGCGCCGCGCGGTGGCGTAGCGGCGGCCGCGCCGCACACCGGTGTTCAGGTGGGCGCTCAGCAACGCGCACCACGGCTGCCCCGCGCTCGCGTCGACGACCTCCAGCAACGGCCAGACCGACCGCGCCGGACGCCACGGGTCGTCCTCGGCCTCGATTCCCGCCGCGCCGCACACCGCCGTGGCGACCACTGCGGCCGGCGAGGGGAACGTGACGCCCGCGCATACGCCGTCACCCCCGCCCGGGGATGCACCCAGCCGATGGGACAGCCGCTGCGCGAGCCAGCGCTCCACCCCGCGGGCCGGGACCGCGACGATCTCGGCGGTGAACGGATCGGCCGGAGGCTGCGCCAATACGTCGGCGAGCGCGTCGGCGAGCGCGTCGGCACGCTCGGCCCGGTGCACATGCAGCCCGCCCTCGGTCATGAGCGTCAAGCTAGAGGGCAGGTCCGACAGTCCTGGACAGGGGCGTCGGTGACCCTCTGTCACCGTCAGTGATGACTGAACGAAGACAACACGATAGGGGTATCCCGCTATCGGTCGGCTAACGGAAGAGTGTGTCCCACGCGATCTCCGGGGTAGATCCGTGACGGATGAAGGAGGCCGCAATGTTCGACGCAACGTCTGGCGCAGCCATCGGGCCCGTGGTGCCGCTGCAGCGCGGCATCCGTGACGAGGCCCGCAGCGAGGTTCTGCAGCGTCACGCCCGGTTGTCGAACAACGGCCGCCCGGTGTTCTGCTCGCCCAGCCGCGCCGAGATCGCCGGCACGATGGTGCCGCGGCAGAACCGTGGTACCGACGGCAAGGTCATCTACTCCACCCGGGAGGCCGCCGAGGCCGCCGGCCGGGAGCTGGAGGGGCTCGGCGCCCGGAACCTGCGGGCCTACGTGTGCGGCCGGTCCCGCAGTGGTCACTTCCACCTTGCCACCGACACCGCGGCCCTGCCACTGCGTCTGCGCATCCCGCAGCAGCGCCTCAGCGCCTGACCCTGCTCCGCCGATACATGGGCAAGGGCGCTGACCTACGCAAGTTCGGCCAGGCCGATCTCGACGCGATCGCCAGTGAGCTCAACCACCGCCCTCGCAGGATGCACGGATATCGCAGCTCGGACAAGCTCTATGCTGACCTGAGCAGCAGTGATGCGCTGACCACCTGAGCCCGCCATCGTTTGCGATAACGCCTACTGATTCGCTCAGCCTGTTGGGTGGCCGCCGCCTGGGCAGCCCGGCCGCCTGGTTCCAGTGAGGAAGCTCGCCGTCCCGGATGGTGCCCCACCGTGCGGTGGGGCGGGTGTCGGGCTGACTCATGGTCGGCCGGGGATCGGCGGGGCACCGGGGGTGCCTGCGATGAAGCTCATGTGCGCAACGGTGAGCCGCCACCGACCGGTCTGACGGGCCAGCGCGAGCG
>JBKJPD010000121.1:0-3614 GCA_046595345.1 Pseudonocardia sp. | reverse complement strand
GCCCACGGGCCCGGCTCGTCCCGGGCAGCGCGGGATCCGCGGTACTGGCCGCGCCGGTCGCCGCCGCGCGCAACGCCGAAACCATCCGGGGACGCCTCGCCAGCTACCAGCAGGGTGTTCGCCAGGGCCGCGAGACCCGGATGCGCGGCGACACAGCAGCCGCAGATGCCGGCAGCGGCACGGAATCCGCCACCGCGGGTGGTAATCACGACGAGGAGTCTTCATGACGGCACCGCATTCCCCGCCGAACCGGTTCGGTTGGCTGGTCACTAACTTCGCCGAGCGCGTGCCCGGGGTAGCGCACGCCATCGTCGTGTCAGCCGACGGCCTGCTACTCACCGGTTCCGACCGGCTGCCCCGCGACCGGGCTGATCAGCTCGCGGCCGTGGCGGCCGGGCTGATCAGCCTGACGAACGGAGCGGCCCGCTGCTTCGACGCGGGCGGTGTGGTGCAGACCGTCGTGGAGATGGAGCGCGGGATCGTGCTGCTCATGTCCATCAGTGACGGATCGTGCCTCGCGGTGCTGGCGTCACCGAGCTGTGACATCGGCCTGATCGGATACGAGATGACGTTGCTCGTCGACCGGGTCGGGCAACTCCTCACCCCGGAACTTCGCGCGGAACTCCAGGGCTCCTTCGGGCCCTGACCACCGCCCGAACCACATGACCCTCAGCTAGGCCCACGATCGGTAGAAGGCAGGTGATGGCCGATGACCCCCGGTCCCGACGACGAACACTGGCGACCCTCGGAGCCCACCTTCGCCGACGTCATGAGGGGCTTCAGCGTCGATTCGGGCCGAACACCCCGTGGTCGCCGGTGGGGCCGTAGGGGCAACGCCGAGGCCGAGCCCAGCGGGACGGGAACGGCTGCCGCGGCGCCCTCCTCGCACCAGGCCGAGTCCCAGCACCCCAGGCCCCAGACCGATACGCCCCAGAGGACGACGCCGCAGGCCGACAGGCCGCCGGCCCACTCCGTGCCGGGGCCTGATACGGGGCCCATCGACATGCGGATCATCGAGGCGGACGAGTTCGGCCATGGCGTCGGCGCGTCGGCCGTGCGGCCCTACACCTGGACCCGGGGCCGGACCAAGTCCGGCCTCGACCTGGCCATCGAGACGCTGGTGTCGACCAGCCAACGCGGCCGGGAACAGATGAGCCTGTTGCAGGTCGAGCACCGTGCGGTCGCCGAGCTCTGCGAGCAGACGCGCTCGGTCGCCGAGGTGGCCGCGCTCATGTCCCTCCCCCTCGGCGTGGCCCGGGTACTGCTGGGTGACATGGCCGGGCTCGGCGTCGTGAACGTGCACCAGACCGCGAGCAGCGCCGGCAGTGTGCCGGACCTCGCTCTGATGGAAAGGGTGTTGAGTGGACTCCGTCGGCTCTAGCAGCACGAGGCGCGATGGGCCGCACACGATCGCGACGAGGGCGACGATCTCGGCCAAGATCGTCGTAGCCGGCGGATTCGGTGTCGGTAAGACGACGTTCGTCGGTTCGGTATCCGAGATCGTCCCGCTGACCACCGAGGCCGTCATGACCGAGGCCAGCGCGGGATACGACGACCTGTCGGCCACACCGAACAAGACCACCACCACGGTGGCCATGGACTTCGGACGTGTCTCGCTCGACTCCGAGCTGATCCTGTACCTGTTCGGCACGCCAGGGCAGCACCGGTTCTGGTTCATGTGGGACGACCTGGTGCGCGGCGCGATCGGCGCCGTCGTGCTGGTCGACACCCGTCGGCTGGCCGACTCGTTCGCCGCGATCGACTTCTTCGAGGACCGCGGGCTCCCTTACATCGTGGGCCTCAACTGCTTCGACGGGCTGCTCCAGCACCACGTGGACGACGTCCGCGAGGCCATGTCGATCGACCAGGCGGTCCCGATCGTCAGCTGTGACGCCCGCGACCGCGCGTCGACGAAGCAGGCGCTGATCGCGCTGGTGGAGCACGCGATGAAGCACCGGATGGCGGCCCGCGCCCGCTGAAGCACGCGCCCGGCGGCGGCTCTCACTCCTCGACGGGCGCGATGCTGGTGATGCGGTGCAGCGGGACCCGGTGCAGCGACCCGTCGACGGAGTCGCGTCCCTCGACCATCCCGCCGCCGATGCTGACCGGCTCGAGGATCTGTTCGCCCGCTACGCCGTGGCCGTCGACGAAGCCGATCCACACGCTGCGGTGCGTCGCCGCGGCCGCCCGCAGCAGGTCAAGCGTGGACCCGTTGGAGGACGATCCGGCGGCCCGCCGCATCCCGGCGAGCGCATCGCCCGCCCGCATCCGGGACACCAGCGACGCGACCTGGGCCGGGTCCGGCGCAGGCGGGGTCCCGACCCGTTCGACGGCGCGGCGCCGGGGGGCGGTCCGCCTGCCCCGGTCGGACAGGTCGAGCACCGCACCGCCGGTGTCCTCGGCCGCCGGGCTGAAACCGGCGGCGCGCAGCCCGTGCAGCAACTCCGCGAGGGGCAGCGAGGTGACGACGACGGTCGGAGCGATCCGGCGGAGCTCGAGGCCCGCGGTCCGGGGGTGGGCGAGCACCTCGGCGATGAGCACCTCGTCGTCGGAGCGCAGGAACGCCGCGGCTGCCGCGCCGCGGAGCCTGCCGTGGCGCCGCGCGACGTCGTCGACGAGGTAGGTCAGCCCCTGCGGCACCGGCGTGGCCGACCGCTTGGCCAGTAGTTCGTGCAGGTCCGACGCGGTGCGCCCGGCGTCGAGCGCGCGCCGAACCGTGGCCTCGCTGAAGCGGTAGACGGTGGCGCCGCCCGCCGACTCGATCTCCGCGATGAGATCCATCTCGCGGGCCAGTTCCGGTTCCAGCGGGCCTGGGGCAACGGCGGTGAGGTCGGCCTGCAGGAGCACGTGGTCGACGGGCGCGGGCAGGGTGGCCCGCAGCGCGGCCACGAGTTCGTCGGGACGGGTGAGCAGCACCCGCCCGGGGGTGGACAGGGCGTCCAGCGCGACCACGCCGAGCACGGTGGCCTCCGCGAGCACCCAGCCGGCCACCTCGTCGCGCAGCCGCCCCCCGCGGCGGGGCGCTCGCCAGGCGAGCAGGTCGGCCAGTGCGGTCACGGACCCCGTCGCGGAGCCCGGCGGCAGTTCGGCCAGACCCGCGAGGACGCGGCGCCGGTCACGCGAGGCAAGTGGGCGGCGGACTCCGTCGGACAGCGCCGCGATCTGGCG
The DNA here is from genome assembly GCA_046595345.1 of Pseudonocardia sp. Lineage (GTDB taxonomy): Bacteria > Actinomycetota > Actinomycetes > Mycobacteriales > Pseudonocardiaceae > Pseudonocardia. The sequence continues at coordinate 446 of JBKJPD010000121.1, read as the reverse complement.
GCCCGCGTCGTCCTTACGCCCGACGAGCCCCGGCAGCCGGGGCAGGTCCAGCCAGGTGCGGGCCAGTAGCGACCACTGCAGCTCGGGACCGCCTGCGGCCCAGACATCGGAGCTGGTGGTGGGCACCCAGTCCGGGGTGGCACCCTCGCTCGGACCCACGAGATCGGCCGCCACCGCCAGCTCGACGAGCAGGGGCGCCGCCACCTCGTCGATGTCCATCTCCTTGGCCGCCCGGCGCAGCTCCCGCACCCCCAGCCCACCGGACTTCAGCAGCGGGGGTGGCGTGCGGCTCCAGAACGCCAGCAGCAGCTCGATCTGGCGCAGCAGGCGCAGCGCGGCGCCACCGGCCGTACGGTCGACGACGTCGGTGCCACGGTCGCGGGAGCCGATGTCGGGCGGGGTGAAGGCCTCGCACTACGCGGCGACCGCCCGCTCGGTGCCGTGGC
>JBKJPD010000497.1:0-3473 GCA_046595345.1 Pseudonocardia sp. | reverse complement strand
GGCCGCATCGGTGTGCGGCTCAGCGCACGGGCCGGGCGCGCTGCCGTCGACATGACGATGGACGTAGCGGGATGACCGATGCCTGGACGCTCGTGTTCGACGGCTGGGACCCTGCCGACGAGGGTCGCCGCGAGGCCTTGTGCACGCTGGGCAACGGCCGCTTCGCCACCCGCGGTGCCGCCCCCGAATCCGTCGCCGGCGGGGTCCACCAGCCGGGTACCTACGCGGCGGGCTGCTACAACCGTCTGTGCGACGAGATCGGCGGCCGGGTGGTCGAGAACGAGAGCATGGTCAACCTGCCGAACTGGCTGGACCTGCGCTTCGCGGTCGGGGACGAGGACTGGGTCGACCTCTCCCGGACGCGGGTGCTGCACCACCGCCTGGCGCTGGACCTGCGTCGGGGTGTGCTCAGCCGCCAGGTGCTGTTCGTCGACGCGGCGGGCCGCCGGACATCGGTGCGCCAGCGCCGGTTCGTCCACATGGCGCAGCCGCACCTGGCCGGCCTGCACACCGTGTTCACGGCCGAGGACTGGAGCGGGCGGCTCCGGGTGGCGTCGGGGATCGACGGAGCGGTGGCCAACACCGGCGTCGCGAGGTACCGGGACATGTCGAGCCGGCACCTCGAGGTCGTCGAGACCCGGGAGGTGGACCCACGCACCGTCCTGCTCGTCACCCGCACGACGCAGTCCGGGCTGCGGATCGCGCAGGCGGCCCGTACCCGAACCTGCCGGGAGGGGGAGCCCGGCGGGATTCTGCGCCGGGGTCCGGAGCGGATCGGTCACGAGCTGGAGCTGGAGCTCCGTGCCGGGGAACCGGTCGCCGTGGAGAAGATCGTCTCGCTGGTCACCTCGCGCGATGTCGCGACCTCCGAACCGGTCGTGGCGGCGGTGGAACTGCTCGGCGGCGCGCCGGGGTTCGACGAGTTGTTGGCGACCCACGAGCTGGCGTGGCTGCACCTGTGGCGCCGGTTCCGGATCGACCTCACCGCCGACCCCGTCGCTGATCCCGCCGCCGACCGGGGCCCGGCACTCGACGAGACCCTGCGCACCCTGCGGCTGAGCGTGTTCCACGTGCTACAGGCGGTGTCGCCGCACAATGTCGACATCGACGCCGGCATCCCGGCCCGCGGGTTGCACGGTGAGGCCTACCGGGGCCACATCTTCTGGGACGAGCTCTTCGTGTTCCCGGTGCTGACGCTGCGGCTGCCCGGCCTGGCGCGGGCGTTGCTGCGCTACCGAACCCGGCGGCTCGGCGCGGCGCGGCGCGGCGCCCTTGCGGCCGGATACGTCGGCGCGATGTACCCGTGGCAGTCGGGCAGCGACGGTCGCGAGGAGACCCAGCGGGTGCACCTCAACCCGCGATCGGGTCGCTGGCTGCCTGACACCAGCCACCTGCAGCGCCACGTCGGGTTGGCGGTGGCCTACGACATCTGGCAGTACTACCAGGCCACCGGCGACCTCGAGTTCCTCTCCGAGCACGGTGCGGAGGTGCTGCTGGAGATCGCACGTTTCTTCGCGGGTCTCGCGAGCCACGACCCGGCCCGGGACCGCTACCGCATCCGCGGCGTGATGGGCCCCGACGAGTACTCCACCCGTTACCCCGGGGCCGCCGAGCCGGGCATCGACGACAACGCGTACACCAACGTGATGGCGGTGTGGGTGCTGCTGCGGGCGCAGGACGTGCTCGCGGTGCTGCCGTCGACGCGGCGCACGGAGCTGGTGGAGAGCCTCGGGCTGGGGCCCGCGGAGCTGCTGCGGTGGCGCGATGTCAGCCTCCGGATGTATGTGCCGATCCACGCGGACGGCGTCATCAGCCAGTTCGAGGGCTACCGCGACCTCCCCGAGCTGGACTGGGAGCAGTACCGCCGCCGCTACGGCGACATCCAGCGCCTCGACCGGATCCTCGAGGCCGAGGGCCGGTCGGTGGACGACTACCAGGTGTCCAAGCAGGCCGACGTGCTGATGCTGTTCTACCTGCTCTCCGCCGACGAGCTGCGTGAGCTGCCCGGGCGCCTGGGTTACGCGTTGCCACCCGAGTCGATCCCGCGCACCGTTGAGTACTACACGGCCCGTACCGCGCACGGGTCCACCCTCAGCGCGCTGGTGCACGCCTGGGTGCTGGCCCGGGCCAATCGCGAGCACTCGCTCGAGCACTTCGAGCGGGCGCTGAGCAGCGATCTCGCCGACATCCAGGGTGGGACAACCGCCGAGGGCGTGCATGTGGGGTCGATGGCCGGGTGTGTCGACCTGGTGCAGCGGTGCTTCGCCGGGCTGGAGACACGCCAGGACGCGCTGTGGTTCAACCCCCACTGGCCGCGCCGGTTCGGCCGGCTCCGCATCGCCGTGCAGTACCGGGGGCAGCCGCTGACCGTCGAGGTCGCCGGTCGTGACGTGCTCGTGTCGGCCGAACCGGGACCGGGCGCCGCGATCCGGGTCGGCTGCGGGGACGAGGTGCGGGCGCTGCGTCCGGGGGACACGGTGCGGTTCTGCGCAGCGGGGGTCATCGAGGACCGGTGAACGTCCGGGCGCCGCGACGTCCCGGTTGCCGGGGGGTCGAACGTCCCGGGGTCCGGGGCCCAGTGCCGCTGCCGCCATCGACCGTCTGCGGGCAGCGTTGCCCCTGACAACTCGACGAAAGGATCTGCGATGGACGCGCAGCACAACCGGCGGACGGTGGTCGTCGGCGTCGACGGCTCGGAGAGCGCGCTGAGGGCCGTGCGTTGGGGCGTCGCCGAGGCCGGACGGCGCAACGTGCCGCTGCGCCTGGTGATCGCCTTCGCCTGGACCGACGAGTACGGTGCCGGCCATCCGCGGCACGGCACGCGATACCGGGACATCCTGCTCGCCCGCGCGCGTGACCAGCTCGTCGAAGCGGCCGCGGTGGCCGACCGGGAGATGCCCGACGTCGCGGTCGAGAAGCAGCTCATCGTGGGTCACCCCATCCCCGTTCTCGGCGCCGAGGCAGCTCTTGCGCAGGTCCTCGTGATCGGTGATCGAGGTCTGGGTCGGATCGAGGGGCTGCTGGCCGGGTCGGTGGCCGTCTCGCTGGCCGCGCACGCGCCCAGCCCGGTGGTCATCGTGCGGGGGGCCGAGCGGGAGCCGTCGGAGGCCGGGTCGATGCCTGTCGTCCTCGGGCATGACGGGTCCGCGACCAGTGAGGCCGCTACCGCGTTCGCGTTCGAGGCCGCCGCGACTCGGCATGTGCCGTTGGTGGCGGTGCACACCTGGTCGGATCTGATCTTCGATCCGGCCATGGCGGGGGTGGTGGTCAACTGGGAGGGGATCGAGGCCGATGAGCGGCTGCGGCTGTCAGAGCGGCTGGCCGGGTGGTCGGAGAAGTTCCCCGACGTCGCTGTCGAGCAGGTCATCACGCGTGACCGTCCGGCACATTGCCTGCTCGACCGGGCGGCGCACGCCCAGCTCGTGGTGGTCGGGTCGCGTGGTCGCGGCGAGTTCGCCGGGTTCGTCCTCGGA
>JBKJPD010000479.1:0-6573 GCA_046595345.1 Pseudonocardia sp. | reverse complement strand
GCGTAGGCCTTCTGGAGCGTCTGCGGCCGGGGCAGCGAGCCACAGGATTCTGTCGGAATTCCGGTGTCCGCGGTCGGGTCGTAACCAGCCATCGTTAAATAAACCTCCTGCTTCAGCACCGACCCTCCAAGCAGAGGACCTCCGAAAAGATGCTCCTCACCCGCAGTGAATGCGCCATCTCTGTCGCGTAACACCTGAGTGAACGAAATCTCACTTCACTGTGGTCGGTTATGGATCTTGGGCTGCCCTTGGGCGCGCCGTGGGGAGATCACCACCGGACCGGGGCTCCCCTGAACTTCGCGGCGGTGCCGGGTGTGGGCGGAGCCCGCGTTCTTGGTCGTGTCGGACCTCGTCGTGCTGACCGGTCTGCCTTGGCGATGGTTCACTGTCCGGCATTCATGCGGCTCGCTCGCTCGGTGCTCGACGAACGGACGCCCATTGCACCGAGCGCCGCAGCCGCGCAGGTCGGCGTAGAACTCCTCCAGCAGCTGGGCAGTCACCCGACTCACCGGCCCGTTCCCGAAACGACACGCGGGTCTTCGGGTGATTCTGCTCGTCGACCTGCGCGACGAGGCGGCGAAGGATCTGCTGGACGTGCGGCTCGTCCCCCGGCATCATGGCCGAAGTTGATCAGATGCTTGCGGTTCACCAGCACCGTTTGCGCTGTTCAGACATGGTGGAGTCGACGGGAATCGAACCCCTGACCCCGCCTTGCTCTCGTGCCTGGGCTGGACCCTACCGGTTGGAACTCGGAGCCATCGCGGGTGTCACCGCGTCTATTGTGGACGCTCTGCGCGGCATCGGTGGCCGCACCTGTGCGAACCGCAGGGGGCGGGCCCACCTGAGTTGTCGGCACCGGACCATCCTCACCGGGCCGGGCCGGGCCGGGCGTCCGGGGATGAGTCCGGCGGGGTCGCACGAGCCGACGACGTGGTGTTCGTGTCAGGTGGCTGGTCGGCGCACACTACTCAAGCGGTTGCGCCCTCCTGCCGGATGCCGAGGGTGGGGCTCCTCGAGAGCCTCGAAGAGCGTCTTGGCGTAGGTCTCGGCCTGTCGATGAACCCATGATCCTCGGATGATCAGCAGCCGAGCGAGAGCGCAGAGAATGTGGGCGGTAGCGGCTGCGATGACCGGGTTGATGTTCATGCCCGTGACTCCCGAGACGACGACGACGAGCAGACCGCCCGGACGGCGGGCTTGATCGCGTCATCGAGGTGCGGACGTCCGGGGACTACAGACCGGGCATGCCATGACGACGGCTGCGACCGTCCCGCTGATCCGCTGCCCACGGCGGCGACGGCACGGCGGCCGCCAGGCGCGGCAAAGGTTCCGGCGATCAGCCCGATCAACGCCGCAGAGACGAGCAGCGTTACCCATTCCTGGTTAGACTCCTCTGGGATTCTCGGGTGGCAACGGTCCACCGACCTCGCCGATGACTAGGACTAGGACGGGGACGGGGAGCACGAACTCCGGCCGGGTCGGGCACCTCCAAGCTTTGTGGAAAAATTACCCTGTTCGTCACTATCGGAGACTAATTCCTGTTCCGAACGGGTGAACGAGAGTTCCAAAACCACCGTGCGCGACATAGATCGTCAACGCTCATCGACGTGACTCGGCCGGGATTCCGGCCACCTGGAAAGGATCACCTGTGGATGTCGTCAGCAGACTGTCCCCCGTACTCGAGATCGCGAGCAAGAACGCCCGTGACGTCGACGTCGAGGGCCGCTACCCGGCCGAAGCCGTCGCGGCGCTGCGGGAGAGCGGCCTGCTGGGCCTGACCCTGCCGGTCGACGTCGGCGGCCTGGGTGGGGGGCCGCACGAGCTGGTGGAGGTGCTCAGCTCCCTGGCGGGCGCGTGCGGCTCGACGGCGATGATCTACCTGATGCACGTCAGTGCGGCGATGCCGGTGGCCGCCGCGCCGCCGGCCGGGCTGCCGAAACTGCTCAACCAGATGGCCGACGGCAGCATCCTGGGTTCCGTCGCCTTCTCCGAGGCCGGCTCCCGTTCACACTTCTGGGCGCCGTTGTCCCAGGCCACCCGCGACGGGGACACCGTCCACGTCCAGGCGAAGAAGAGCTGGGTGACCTCAGCGGGCCAGGCCGACGTCTACATCATCTCCACGCTGTCCGCCGACGGCGAGCCGGGCAGCGGCGCAGTGGACCTGTTCGCCCTCCCCGCCGACACCGCCGGTCTGCAGGTCGCCGGCCCGTGGCGCGGGATGGGCCTGCGCGGCAACGCCTCGGCGCCGATGACGATCGACTCGGACGTTCCCGTCGACCATCGTCTCGGCGAGGCCGGCAGCGGTTTCGGGATGATGCTCGAGACGGTGATGCCGTGGTTCAACCTCGGCAACTCCGCGGTGTCGGTCGGGCTGTCGAAGGCCGCGGTGGACGCGGCGATCAGCCACACCAGCGCGGCCCGCCTGGAGCACCTCGACGAGAGCCTGTCGGCGCTGCCGACGATCCGCGCGCAGCTGGCGAAGATGTCGATCACGCTCGCCGCCACCACCGCCTACCTCGACCAGACCGCACAGCGCCTGATCGAGCCGCAGGACGACACCATGCTTCACGTCCTGGGTGTGAAGGCTGCGGCCAATGACGCCGCTCTGACGATCACCGACTCCGCGATGCGGGTCTGCGGCGGGGCCGCGTTCTCCGACCATCTGAAGATCGACCGGTACTTCCGCGACGCGCGGGCCGGACACGTCATGGCACCGACCGCGGATGTCCTCTACGACTTCTACGGCAAGGCCATCACCAACCAGCCCCTGTTCTGAGAGGGAAGGTCATCGCCATGAGCAAGCCCCTGATCGTCGGTTCTGTCGCCTACACCCCCAACGTCGTCACCATCTGGGAAGGGATCCGCGAGTATTTCGCCGGTGGCCCCGCAGAGATGGACTTCGTGCTGTTCTCCAACTACGGGCGGCAGGTCGACGCGCTGCTCGCCGGCCACATCGACCTCGCGTGGAACACCAACCTGGCCTGGGTCCGCACGGTCCTGCAGACCGACGGCCAGTGCCGCGCCCTCGCCCAGCGCGACACCGACACCGTGTTCCAGACCATCTTCGTCGGCCGTACCGGTAGTGCGCTGGGCGGGCTGGAGGGGCTCAAGGGCCGCCGGCTCGCGCTGGGATCCCAGGACTCGGCGCAGGCCGCCATCCTTCCGCTGCACTACCTGCGTGAGGCCGGCCTCGCCGACGGCGACGTCGAGCTGCTGCGCATCAACACCGACGTCGGCAAGCACGGCGACACCGGCCGCAGCGAGCTCGACGCGCTGCGCGCCGTGATGAACGACGACGCCGACGCGGCCGCGCTGGGCATCAACACGTGGGAGGCGATCGGCCGCGACCAGCTGATGCCCGGCGCGTTCGAGGTGTTCTGGGAGTCGCCGACCTACTCGCACTGCAACTTCACCGCGCTGCCCACGCTGTCCGACGAGCGTGTGCAGCCGTGGGTAGACCAGCTGCTCGCCATGGACTGGGACAACCCCGAGCACCGCACCATCCTGGAGCTGGAGGGCCTGCGCCAGTGGGTCCTGCCGAAGATGGACGGCTATGCCTCGCTGTTCGACGCGGTGAAGGAGCAGGGGATCTCCCCGCGATGGTGAACCACGCCCTGGTTCTCGATCTCGTCGAACGGATCGGCGTACTGCCCACCGGGCAGACCACCGCCATCTCGCTCGGCGAGCCCGACACCGAGCAGAACGGCGAGCTCGTGGCGGCCTGGTGCGAGCGCAGCGGCAACGAGCTCGTCGAGATCGTCGCCGGGGTCGCCACGGTCCGCCACGGACGCGCCCCGGACCCCTTCGCCGAGCTGGCGCCCGACCAGATCCCCGGCACCCGGCTGTGGATCTACACCAACTTCGACTGCAACCTGGCGTGCGACTACTGCTGCGTGCGGTCCTCACCCCAGGCGCAGCGCCGGGCGCTGGGCGCCGACCGCGTCCGCAAGCTCGCCCGCGAGGCGGTCGACGCGGGGGTGAGCGAGCTGATCCTGACCGGGGGCGAGCCGTTCCTGTTGCCCGATCTCGGCGACCTGGTCGCGGCCTGCACGTCGGCGCTACCCACCACGCTGCTGACCAACGCCATGCTCCTCCGTGGCCCGCGGCTGGAGATGCTACGACGGATGGACCGCGACCGGCTCGTCCTGCAGATCAGCCTCGACTCCTCCACACCGGAGCTGCACGACCTCCACCGGGGAGCCCGGTCCTGGGACCGCGCGGTCGCCGGGATCCGCACCGCCCAGTCCGAGGGGTTCCGGGTCCGTGTGGCCGCCACCCTGGAACCGGAACGGTTCGCCGAGCTGGAGCCGTTCCGGGCGTTCCTCGACGACCTCGGCATCGCCAGAGCGGACCAGGTCATCCGTGCGCTCGCGCACCGCGGCGTCGCCGACACCGGCCTGGAGCTCACCGTGGAGTCCATGATCCCGGAGATCACCGTCACCGCCGACGGGGTGTACTGGCACCCCGTCGGCGCCGACCACGATGACCAGCTCGTCACCCGCGACCTATTTCCCCTGGCCGACGCGATCGACGAGGTCAAACGCCGCTTCGTCGCGCACCGGGCCAAGGCCGACGCCGCTGCCCAGTGGTTCCCTTGCGCGTAGCGAGCGGCGCCACTGTCGGATATCCGAATGGGCTCCCCCGACGACGAACGACAGGGGCTACCGGTCCAGCTCCACTGAACTCTTGACCGAACCACCTCTACGGCACACCTCTGCGTCAGCACCCGCCTCGACCTGGGGTGCTCCTGCAGCAGGTTCTGCAAACGGGACGATTGGTGGTCCCCGACGGTCTTGTGACCGCCCGATCGGACCGCTATTTTCCCTGGATGATGAGGGACGAGGTGGACGGAAGCCCGGCCATCCGCGTCAACCGGTTGCGCGTCGTACGCGGCGGCAGAACTGTCATTCCCGGCCTTACCCTTGCCGTGCCGCGCGGGCAGATTGTCGGGCTTCTCGGTCCGAGCGGCTGCGGCAAGACGACGCTCATGCGCAGCGTCGTCGGGGTCCAACAGGTGGCCGGAGGCACGGTCGAGGTGCTGGGGCTGCCCGCCGGGAGTGCGGCACTGCGGCATCGGGTGGGTTACCTGACGCAGGCGCCGAGCGTGTACCTCGACCTGACGATCGCGCAGAACCTGCGATATTTCGCCGCCGTTGTCGGGGTGCCGCACAAGGGCCTGGCCCGTGAGGTCGCGCGTGTCCTCGACCTTGTTGACCTCGCCGGGCAAGCGTCGTCGCGGGTGCAGAACCTCTCCGGTGGTCAGGTGTCGCGGGTCTCGCTCGCCGCCGCCCTGGTCGGCACGCCCGAGGTGCTCGTCCTCGACGAGCCGACCGTGGGGCTCGACCCGGTGCTCCGCCGAGACCTGTGGACGATCTTCCATCGGCTCGCCGGCGAGGGCGTGACGCTGCTGGTGTCCAGCCATGTGATGGACGAGGCCGTCCGCTGCGACCGTCTGGTGCTGATGCGGACCGGAATGCTGCTCGCCGACGACACGCTGCACGGCGTCCTGGCGACGACCGGCGCGGCCGATGTCGAGCAGGCGTTCCTCACCCTCGTCGACACCGTCGTAGAGGCACCCACCACGCCCGCGAACGGCGGCGCCCGGCCCAACGGCGGGACCGCGCCGCCGCGGGGGGTCCCGGCATGAGCCCCCGGCTGACGGTGGTCACCGCGGCCCGAGTGCTGCAGCAGATCCGCCACGATCGCCGTACTCTGGCCCTGTTACTGGTGGTCCCTTGCCTGCTGATGGGGCTGCTGGCATGGATCTACGGCAACACCACAGTGTTCGACACCATCGGCGCACCGCTGTTGGGGCTGTTCCCCTTCCTGGTCATGTTCCTCGTGACCAGCATCGCCATGCTGCGCGAGCGCCAGTCCGGCACGCTCGAGCGGCTACTCACGATGCCGCTGGGGAAGGCCGACCTGGTCGGCGGCTACGCGCTGGCATTCGGGCTGCTGGCCACGGTGCAAGCGGTCATCACGGCCTCCTTCGCGCTGCTGGTGCTGGGGTTGCACGTCGCCGGTGCTGCGTGGCTGCTCATCGTCGTCGCGGTCGTGGACTGCCTGCTGGGCACCGCCCTGGGCCTGTTCCTGTCCGCGTTCGCGGCCACCGAGTTCCAGGCCGTGCAGTTCCTGCCCGCCTTCGTGCTGCCACAGTTCCTGCTGTGCGGGCTGCTCGTGCCCCGCGACCGGCTCCCCCAGGTTCTGCACTGGGCATCGGATCTGATGCCGTTGTCCTACGCCGTGGACGCCCTGCGGACCATCACTACCGACGCCGAAAGCACAGCCGCTGTGCTCGGCGACGTCGCCATCGTGGGTGCCTTCGTGATCGCCCTGGTCGGATTCGGTGCCACGACGCTCCGCCGGCGCACTCCCTAGCCTCGGGTCCCCCGAAGTGATCGTGTCGGTGACCCGGCCTGATTGCCCCGCGCGATCGCCGCCACCGCAGGTCCTTGCTCGACGGGATGGGGGTTCCCGTCCCCGCGGGCCAGCGCCATCATCGTCACCCGACGCATCGGACTCCACGGCCTCCGACCACGCCGATCAGGCTCCACTCAGGACCATCGGCATTGT
>JBKJPD010000233.1:0-3842 GCA_046595345.1 Pseudonocardia sp. | reverse complement strand
GCAACGTCGCCGGTTCGCTGATCCGCTCCGGAGAGCTCAAGCGCGGCACCAGGGCCCGGATCATCCGTGACGGCGCCGTCGTCGCTGAGGGCATCGAGATCACCGGCCTGCGCCGGTTCAAGGACGACGTGGTCGAGGTGCGCGAGGGCTTCGAGTGCGGTTTCACGCTCGGCAACTACAGCGACATCAAGGTCGGCGATGTGGTGGAGACCTTCGAGATGCGGGAGAAGGTCCGGGCCTAGCGGCCCTCGCCGGGGGGCATCGTCGAGTTGATCGATGCCCCCCGGCTTCCACGCCGGAGACGGTTCCCGTCGGGCAGGTGGTTGCGTCGGCACGGCTTCCGGCGCAATCCTCCTTCATCGATGTCGTCTCGTGTGGACGTCGGGGTCAGGTGATCATTTGTACGTGGGTGCGGTCGAGTTCGACATCCTGCTCGGCGATGTGTCGTCGCTGAAGGAGAAGCGGTCACTTGTCCGGCCGCTCGTCGCTGAGCTGCGGCGGAAGTTCGAGGTCGCCGTTGCGGAGGCCGGTCATCTGGACCTGCACCGGCGTGCTTTGATCGGCGTGTCGTGCGTCGCCGCCGATGCGGGGCACGTCACCGATGTGCTGGACCGGTGCGAGCGGCTCGTCGCCGCTCGACCGGAGCTCGAACTGCTCTCGGCCCGGCATCGGATGCTGGGCCCGGAGGACGATTGAGGTCGGACGCCCACGGGCGCCGGCACGATGAAGGAGCGCACGATGGTGGACGAGGCCCGCGCGCGGCGGCTTTCCAAGCGGATCTCACAGATCGTTGCCGCCGCCCTGGAGCACGAGGTCAAGGACCCGCGGCTGAACATGGTGACGATCACCGCCACCCGGGTCACGGGTGACCTCCGGGAGGCCACCGTGTTCTACACGGTGCTCGGAGAGACGGTTGACGCCGAGCCCGACACGGCAGGCGCCGCCGCTGCGCTGGCAAGCGCGACCGGGGTGCTTCGCTCGCTCGTCGGGGCGGGCACCGGTATCCGGCACACGCCGTCGCTGGCGTTCGTGCCCGACGTGGTGCCCGACGAGGCCCGCCGCATGGAGGAGCTCCTGGCGCGCACCCGTGAGCTGGACGCCGAGGTGGCCCGGATCGCCGTGGGGGCGCAGCCGGCCGGGGATCCCGACCCGTATCGGGTGCCCCGGGAGCGGGACGCCGACGAGGACGAGGAGTAGCTGGACGGGCCCCGGGGCCGATGACAGGCGGGGCTACGGTATCGGGGTGACTCTGGAATCGCGCGCCTTCCTCGCGGCGGCGCTGCGGCGGCCCACCACGATGGGCGCGGTAGCCCCCAGCTCGTCCCGGCTCGGGGGGGTGCTGGCGTCGGTGGTACCGCGGACAGGCGAGCCCGTCGTCGTCGAGCTGGGCCCGGGCACCGGATCGGTGAGCGCGATGATCGCGCAACGCCTCCCGGCGGGCGCCCGGCATCTCGCCGTGGAGCTCGACACAGACATGGTGTCCTTCCTGCGGCGCACCCGCCCCGAGCTCGATGTCGTGCACGGCGACGCCCGGCACCTGGCCGGCCTGCTCGCCGAGCGGGACATCGACCACGCCGACGCCGTGATCTGCGGGTTGCCGTGGGCGCTGTTCGACGACGTCACACAGGCGGCGATCCTCGGCGAGATCACCCGGGTGATCGGGTCCACCGGGGCGTTCACGACCTTCGCCTACCTGCACGGCATGTCCCTCGCTGCGGCCCGGCGGTTCCGCGCGACGCTGCGTGACACGTTCGACGAGGTGCAGGTCACCGCGACCGTGTGGCGCAACGTGCCACCCGCCTTCGTCTACGTGTGCCGACGGCCGACCGCGGCGGGATGACAGGGCGCGCGCCGGCGCGGGAGATCCTGCGGCTCGCCGCGCCCGCGTTGCCGGTGCTGGCAGCCGAGCCGCTGTATCTGCTCGTCGACACCGCGGTGGTCGGGCGACTCGGGGTCGTGCCGCTGGCCGGCCTCGCGGTGGCTGGGGTGCTGTTCGCGCAGGTCACCAGCCAGGTCACCTTCCTGTCCTACGGCACGACGGCGAGGGCGGCCCGCCTGCACGGTGCCGGACGGCGCGACGCGGCCGTCGCCGAGGGCGTGCAGGCGACATGGCTCGCGCTCGCGGCGGGGCTGCTGGTGCTCGTGATCGGGCAGCTGGTGGCGGGCCCGGTGGTTCGGGCACTGGGCAACGGCGGGGCGATCGCGGCGGCTGCGGAGTCGTGGTTGAGGGTGGCGCTCTTCGGGGCCCCGGTGGTGCTGATCACCCTCGCGGGCAACGGCTGGATGCGCGGCGTGCAGGACACCGCCAGGCCGTTGCGATTCGTACTGGCGGCCAACGGGCTCTCGGCGTTGGTGTGCCCGGTACTCGTGCACGGGGCAGGCGGCTGGTCGGGATTCGGGCTGGTCGGGTCGGCCATCGCGAACGTCGGCGGGCAGGCCGTCGGGGCAATGCTGTTCCTCGCCGCGCTGCACCGGGCGCGCACCCTGCCGGCACGCCCCGATCCGGTGGTCCTGCGCGCCCAGCTCGTGTTGGGCCGCGACCTGCTCGCGCGCAGCCTTGCGTTCCAGGCCTGCTTCCTCTCCGCCGCGGCCGTCGCCACCCGCTTCGGCGCGGCCACCGCCGCGGCGCACCTGATCGTGCTGCAGTTGTGGTTCTTCATGGCGCTGGTCCTCGACGCGGTGGCGATCGCCGCGCAGGCGCTGGTGGGCGCGGCGCTGGGTGGGGCGGGCGGCGCGGACCGCGCGCGGGCGCTGGCCCGCCAGGTCACGGGCTACGGGCTCGTGCTGGGGGTGGGCTTCGGGGTGCTGTTCGCGGCGCTGGTCGGGGTGCTGCCCGCCGTGTTCACCCCGGATCCGGTGGTGCTCGCCCTCGTGCCGGTGGCCTGGTGGTTCTTCGTGGCGCTGCAACCGGTCGCGGGGGTCGTCTTCGCGATCGACGGGGTGTTGCTCGGCGCGGGGGACGCGGCATTCCTGCGGACGTCCACACTGGCCGCCGCGGTGATCGGGTTCCTGCCGCCGATCTGGGCGTCGCTGGCATTCGGGTGGGGGCTTGCCGGGATCTGGTCGGGCCTGGCGGCGTTCATGCTGATCCGCCTGGTGGCGGTGGGCCTGCGTGCCCGCTCGGGCCGGTGGGCCGTTGTCGGCATCGCGACATCGTGAACACGCCGTCGGTGCACGTCCCGTACCGGGCCGTCGGTGCGGTGGGCGATGACCACGGCCGGGTGTCCTGGGGCGGGGTCGCCGGGCGTTGCGACGGCCAGCCTGTCCTGCCTGCGGCCGAGATGTGTACCGCAGGAAGAATGGCCCCGCGTGAACGCTGTAGCCCCCGAGGCGCCATCCGGTCTGGTCGTCGTGGACAAGCCGGGCGGGCTGACATCGCACGACGTTGTCGCACGATTGCGGCGCATCCTGCACACCCGCAAGATCGGCCACGCCGGCACGCTGGACCCCATGGCCACCGGGGTCCTGGTCTGCGGCGTCGGGCGCGGCACGAAGCTCCTGGGTCACCTCGCGCTCGACACCAAGGCCTACAGCGCCACCGTGCGCCTCGGGGCGGCCACCACCACGGACGACGCCGAAGGTTCGAGGGTCACGGGTGCCGACGCCTCGGATGTCACCGAGGCGGCCGTGCGGGCCGGGATCGCCGCGCTGACCGGCGCGATCGAGCAGGTCCCGAGCTCCGTCAGCGCCATCAAGGTCGACGGGCAGCGGGCCTACGCGCGGGTGCGGGCAGGCGAGCAGGTGGTGCTGCCCGCCCGCCCGGTGACGGTCTCGAAGTTCACGCTGCTGGCCCGCCGCGGCCCCGACCTCGACGTCGTCGTCGAATGCACCTCGGGCACCTA